>JAAZYJ010000064.1 GCA_014239715.1 Flavobacteriales bacterium | reverse complement strand
CATTCCTCTGAATTGATGCACAGCGATATAAACTGCATCCCTTTCATAGGCCGGACTGATCATAACCGTCAGTGAAAGTTCAAACAAAGCATTGTACGATGCTATCTGTGTCAGTGTTGGAGTGATGGGAGTATTTACTCGGGTCAAATTGCGTTTGGATAAAGCATATAAACTCAAAGAAGAGACAAGAAAAGAATCTTTGGACGACTGTTTAGCGAATTGGAACGAATACAGTCAAAAAAACAGAAATTTTGAATTTTTCTGGTTTCCACATACGGATACGGTACAAACCAAGACGCTCAATATTACTGATGAAGGGTTTAAAAGGCACGGGTGGGGCAAAAAGATCGGTGACGTTTTAATTGAGCACTGGTTCTTTCTATTCCTATCAAATATGGTAAAGTGGTTCCCTTCATTTTCTAAGCGTGTTGCAAAGATCTCCGCATGGGGAATTGCCAATGGTAGCTTTGTGGATTGGAGCCACAAGATATATGCTACACAAAGGTCTGTACGATTCTATGAAATGGAGTATAATGTGCCAATAGATCGTGTAAAAGAAGTTCTATTGGAGCTTAGATCAATGATCAGTGCAGCTGATATCAAAGTGCATTTTCCGATAGAATGCAGATTTGTAAAAGCAGATGGGTTTATGATCAGTCCGGCCTATGAAAGGGATGCAGCTTATATCGCTGTGCATCAATTCAGAGGAATGCCATATCAGGAGTATTTTCAGAAAGCTGAATCTATTTTCAGAAAATACCAAGGTCGACCGCACTGGGGGAAGATCAATTATAAAAGTGCATTGGATTTTAAAGAACTGTATCCAAAGTGGGATGAATTCAACGCAATTAGAAAGCAGCAGGATCCAAACGGAATTTTCCTGAATGATTACCTGGAATTACTCATGAATGACCCCGGAACCGATTAGTTCATCCTTATCATACCAGGCAGCAAATTGACCTGCAGTAATGCTCTTCATCGGTTTTTCGAACCGGATGTACAGTCCATTGTCCTCTCGGATCAATTGAGCTGGATACAGTTTTTGCCGGTACCGGATCCGTACCAGATAATTTCTGTTTTCTCCGGGAAGCAACTGTAGATCTTTTCGGACCCAATGGCAGTCAGCATCGGCTATGAACAATGCATTTCTCCACAAGCCGGGATGGTCTTCACCTTGCCCTACGAAGATTGTATTGGTAGCTACATCTATACCTATGACGAACAACGGTAGCATAGAGCCGCCGATTCCGAGTCCTTTGCGCTGCCCAATTGTAAAGTAATGTGCTCCGGTGTGGGTTCCCACTACCTCCCCATCCTGAACCTGATATGTGAAAGGTCTTGCAAGCTCGTTGATGGAATTTCGAATTTCACTGAATCGACTATGATTGGAAGGGATCTCTATTACTTCTCCTTTTGCCGGAGCCAGCTTTTGTTGAAGAAATTCTGGTAATCGAACCTTTCCTATAAAGCACAACCCTTGTGAGTCCTTTTTTTCTGCAGTTGCCAGATCCTCTTTACGTGCGATCTCTCTCACCTCCGATTTCAGCAGCTCCCCTATTGGAAATAGAGCATGAGCCAGTTGCTTCTGATTGACCTGACAAAGGAAATAGCTTTGGTCTTTCGTCGGATCTTTCCCGGCCAATAAGCGATGTACACGCTCACCGTTATTCAGAACCGTTTCCTTGCGGCAATAGTGACCGGTAGCTACGAAATCTGCCCCTAGTTCCAGAGCTGCTTTAAGGAAGATGTCAAACTTGATCTCTCTATTGCATAAAACATCCGGATTAGGCGTTCTGCCGACTTCATATTCAGCAAACATATAGTCAACAATTCGCTCTTTGTATTCCGAGCTCAGATCGATTACCTGAAATGGAATGCCTAATTTATCGGCGACCAATAAAGCGTCGTTGCTATCTTCTATCCAAGGACATTCATCATCCAGAATTACAGATTCATCGTGCCAGTTTCGCATGAATATGCCAATAACTTCATGCCCTTGCTCCTTAAGCAAATGAGCGGTAACTGAAGAGTCAACACCACCGGAAAGGCCTACAACTACTCTTGACATGGTGCAAAATTAGTTCTATTCATTGATTTGTAGGGCTATTTTGAACAGGAATCCATGATTACGTTGGGAAATTGGTAGTGCCCTTTAGGATAATTCTATACTGTGGTCCTACCAATTGGTCCTACTTTCACCGTGAATAAATGATCTTGTTTTTCGCTCTACTGCTTGTTTTGCCAATCTGCGGAAGCGTCGACACGAAGAGATCGAGAATAGAAAAGTATGTCTATGAAACTAAGTAAAGAAATAACATCATTAGCAGACAAGCATCTAACGTCATTGAATTGGAGAGAAAATTCCGAATTGTTGAACTTCATTGAATCAGCCTCGGTTTTATCCATACAAGCGCAGGTAGAAAAGATGTCCATGGAGACCAACTTCAGTCTTGCAAAAAAGGAATATCTGAGTATTACCTCCAAATTGAAAGAAGAAAAGAATCTGCGTGAACAGAGCATTGAAAAAATGCTAGCAGCAATATCAACCCTAGCCGACGAAAAGGACAGAAAAACAACTTTTGGGAAAGAAGACCTTTTGCAGTTAGCAGAATACCTGAATGAACAGGTCAGCCGTAGGAAAGAAATTGAAACTGAACTGCTTGCAGCCATCGCAGAAGCGGAAAATGCATCAAAGGCCAAATCACAGTTCTTGTCAAACATGAGTCACGAAATAAGATCACCATTAAACGTTATTATCGGAATGGCTCATATTCTGCAGAAGGAAGACCAGCTAGCTGGACAGAAAGAAAATATAGATATACTGAATATTGCATCGAACAGTTTGATGCTATTGATCAACGATATATTGGATTACAGTAAGATAGAATCCGGTAAACTTGAGCTGGATCATACCGCATTTGATCTTAATTGCTTAATAGAAAACTTGAAAAAGGCCCATGCAGCAGGGGCTGCCGAAAAACAGAATAATGTCGTTGTTAATATTGACAAAGATCTGTCTCCTTTTTATAATGGTGATGTGGTCAGGATCGGTCAAGTGCTGACAAACCTGGTGAGTAATGCGATCAAGTTTACAAAAAATGGAAAGGTCGAGATTTCCGCTCAAGAATTGGAGTCGACTTCCGGTGGGAGTAAAATTAGGTTTGGCGTAAAAGACAATGGAATTGGTATATCCCAAGAAAACCAGACCAAAATATTTGAAAAATTTACTCAGGCTGAATCCAGCATTACAAGAGAATTCGGTGGAACCGGGCTAGGATTAGCAATTTCAAAGGAGCTATTGGAACTCATGCAAAGCCAGCTGCTCATCGAATCAAACCTGGGTGAAGGTTCATATTTCTATTTCGATCTATTTCTTGAAAAATCAGTTGAAGAGACTATCCACCAATCACAGTTTGAAACTAGCCGCAATTTAGCCGGTTCCAGAATATTGATAGTTGACGATCTGGACTACAATCTCCTCATTTTGAAAAAGATCATGAGGGACTGGAATGTGCAACTTGACTTTGCAACAAACGGTATTCATGCTTTGGAAAAGATCAAAACTAATGAATATGATTTAGTGCTCATGGACTTACAAATGCCACAAATGGATGGCAGAAAGGCTACCTTGGAGGTTAGAGATTTTAATAAGGAGCTCCCGATAATAGCATTAACCGCGTCTACTGATGTTTCGTTAAAAGGTGAATTGCTCGGACTCGGGATGAACGATTATATCACAAAACCTTTCAATCCTAAAGAGCTTTATCTGAAACTTGAGCATTCTCTCTGTTTGTGCGTTGCGTAAAAGCCAAATACCTGGAGCTCATGCAGGCGTAAAACAGATGTGGTCACAATTACATTTATTACATTGTACTACTTGGAAGAACTCTATCCTTATATACGGGCCTTGCACGTGCTTGCAGCTGCTTTGTGGCTAGGTGAGTCAATAATTGTGAATTTCGTTATTTATCCTGCTCTGAGGCGTAACCCTAAAGAGATCAAGCGGCTCCATATACTTGCTATTTACAGAAGGTTGTTCAATATGACTACAATGTCTGTAATTATTACACTTTTAACAGGGGCGGTTCTGGTTGTTTACTATACTAAAGGTAACCTGTTGTTGCTGCAGGAATCTTCATTAGGTCGTACGCTGATCATCACTTCATTCCTTGGTTTTTTGCTATTGATCCTGCATGTTTTTGAGAAAAAAAGTATCATCAAACTGAAGAAAAAACACCGGACAAAAGAGCTGGACACGGAAAAATTCATTATTGGTTTGAAGTGGATTTCAAGAGCAACAGTTTTGGGCCTGACCATAGCATTTTTAATTATGCTGAATGCAGTTAACCCGATGCTATAGTATTTGCATTCCAATAGAAGTGTTATTACATTTAGCTGTGGCTGCAGACGAAGAAATCAAAAAATGCTTGGAATGCGATATCGAAATTGAGGGTAGAATAGATAAGAAATTCTGCTCTGATTACTGTCGTAACGTTTACAATAACAACCAGAACCGGGATGCAAATAAATATGTCCGGAATATTAACAACAAACTGCGAAAGAACAGGAAAATTTTAGAGCATTTTTGTCCTGATGGGAAAGGTGTAGTGCATAAGGACGAGCTGCTTCTCGAAGGATTTAATTTCGATTATTACACCAATGTCTACCAGACGAAGACCGGGTCAAGGTATTTTTTCTGTTATGACTTTGGTTATATTTCCCTGGAAGATGAAAAGTTTGCAATAGTTAAGCGGGGGGATTATATAAAATGACGATTCCGACCTGACCCGAGTAATAATTTAGTATGCATGCATATCATTCTTCCTTCTTTTAACTAAATTTGAGGACTTAATCAACGGACGAATGAACAAGCACTATCCAAATTTATTTCAGCCATTAGACCTGGGGTTTACAACACTCAAAAACAGAATTCTGATGGGTTCAATGCACACTGGCTTGGAAGAAACAAGGGATGGCCATAAGAAAATGGCATCCTATTTTGCTGAACGTGCTCGAGGAGGTGTAGGATTGATCGTAACTGGAGGAATAGCGCCAGACCGAGCCGGTTGGGTTGCTCCGTTTTCCAGCAAATTAACAAGTAAAAAAGAAGCGGATAAACACAAAGTAGTTACAAATGCAGTCCATCAGGAAGGGGGTAAGATCTGTCTTCAGATCCTGCATACGGGCAGGTATGGTTATCACCCGTTCAATGTGGCGCCATCTAAAATTCAATCTCCGATTACGCCGTTCAAACCAAAGGCGTTATCCGAAGGTGGAATTGAAAAAACAATTGAACATTTTGTGCGCTGTTCTTCTTTAGCAAAATATGCCGGATATGACGGCGTTGAGATCATGGGTTCAGAAGGATACCTGATCAATCAGTTCATTGTTCGTAGAACCAATCATAGAACGGATACATGGGGTGGATCTTATGAGAATCGGATCAAGTTTCCGCTTGAAATTGTAAAACGTGTAAGAAAAGAGGTTGGGACTGATTTTATTATAATTTTCAGATTATCCATGCTTGATCTGGTTGAAGAAGGAAGCACCTGGGAAGAAGTAGTGATCCTTGCGAAAGAACTGGAAAGAGCGGGTGTTACAATTATCAATACCGGCATCGGATGGCATGAGGCAAGAATACCGACTATAGCAACTATGGTTCCTCGCGGAGCTTATAGCTGGGTAACTAAGAAGATGATGGGAGAGGTCAGCATTCCATTGGTTACCACAAATCGGATCAATACACCGGAAATTGCGGAAGATCTGCTCAAGGGAGGATATGCTGATATGGTTTCTATGGCAAGGCCCTTCTTAGCAGATGAGAATTTTGTTAAAAAGGCAGAAGAGGGCAGGGCCGATGAAATTAACACGTGTAT
>JAAZYJ010000095.1 GCA_014239715.1 Flavobacteriales bacterium | reverse complement strand
ATGGCAAGCGAACCACCTTTGCTGAAGCTCGAAATTTGGTAGCTCAAATAGGCGAAGGTGTTTTTTCCGAAAGTAACGCCACATTGAATAATAGTTCGGACAGTGATAACAATGCTTCTGCCGGACAAGGTGTCGAGGGTCTGGAATACATAATAGACATCGGGACTTATGATGGTTCGGTCCCAACTGAAATTGCAGAGGTATTGCTACCTAACAGTAATCTTATAGTTCGGAAGTTCCTCGATGCGACGACGCTCGAACTGACCTCCGGTCCGCTTAAAACTATGGTCGATGCAAAAAGCAGGAAAGAAACTCTCGATGATGATGCACTTCTTGACACGACCATCAGAGCTATATACAAAGGGCAGGAGATATCGTTACAGGAGGCCGAAGAATTAGAAAATAATTGAGCTTTCTAAGTGTTATTGTCAGTAGAATCGTGTGTAACAGCGATGCAAATCGTTAATTAGTCGCAAATGTTTCGTTCTATACCGCTGATTTGGAGTATATTCCAAATAAATTCACAGTTAATCATTAACTTCGGTTTATAAAGATTGTCCATTCTCTTACATTAGGATAGGATAGTATGAGTGCAGAAATGATGAGTACAGAAACACAAGAAGAAATAGAGCTAAATGAGTTAGAACAATTGATCGACATACAGAACATTGTTCTGTACAATGATGATGTGAATACATTTGATTTTGTGATCAAACAGCTTGTCAAATACTGTAAACACCAACCAATACAAGCAGAACAATGTGCTTATTTGGTGCATTATAACGGAAAGTGTCAGGTCAAGGCAGGGACTTTCGATGAGCTCAAACCGATATGCTCTGCTCTATTGAACAAAGGTCTGACTGCCGAAATCGAATAGGTGGCATTTTTTTTGCTCAACTCCACCAGAACAACTCTATTTTAAATGAAATCAATACCAGTATTCTACGTAACGTTTATAGTGCTACTCTTCGTTTCATGCGCTAAGGTTCCAATCACGGAAAGTAAACAGCTGTAACTGCTGCCTGAGGAACAGCTGACCTCCATGAGTAAAACCTCTTATGAGCAATTCTTAGCTGATGCCAAAGTCCTTCCTATGACAGATGCCCGGGCACAGAGGGTCATGAATGTCGGTAATAAGATCAAGGAGGCAGCAACGGAATATTTAGCAAAGCATAATCAATCCAAGCGTATTGAAAATTTTGAATGGCAATTCAACACGGTTGATGATCCAACGATAAATGCATGGTGTATGCCCGGAGGTCTGGTTGTTGTTTATACGGGAATTCTTGAGCTGGTCGAAACGGATGATGAGCTTGCAACGATTATGGGGCATGAGATTGCTCATGCAATAGCCCGGCACGGAAACGAAAGGATGAGTCAGGGTTTAGGAGTTCAAGTGGCTCTTGGAGTTCTTCAAGGTACCACCGCCGAAGATAAACAGCACCTATTGTATTATGCTGGGATAGGATCACAGCTTGGGATTCTAAAGTTTTCGAGGGTGCATGAAACCGAATCGGATAAAATAGGATTGGTGTATATGAAAATGGCCGGATACGATCCGAACCATGCCGTAACATTCTGGAAAAAAATGGCTACTAATGGAGGAAGCGTTCCTGAGCTATTGAGCACTCATCCTAGTGACGAAAGGAGAATAAATGACATTCTGGAATTTATTCCGAGGATCAAGGACTTCATTGAATGATCATTGCACTTACTAATGTGAATCTCTTTTCAAATTATCCCCATTGTATGATCTAAGCAATAGGGATTGCAGGTTTCCTGAAGCCACATACGGAATTGCAAATCACCGAAGGATTATTGTGTTACGCTGGAATTTTCTACCTTCGCAGCTCTAGTGAACATCCTTAGGCTTGACATTTCACGAGCTGGACCACTTATTTTTTTTAATTTCAATTAATCTAACTCTGATCCTATTGGATCTGATTAAACTTGGTGTATGGAATCAATTCAAAAACAACCGGAAGTAAAGAATTTTGTTAATGGTGAATTTGCCAGAAATGGACAGCCGACTATGGACGTTATCAATCCGTCTACAGGTGAGGTGATATCTACTGTTCCACTTTCCGGAATTCATGAGGTGGATGCGGCTGTTAAAGCTGCTAAGGCTGCCTATCCTTCGTGGTCCGCAATGACCAGCAAAGAAAGAGTTCTGATCTTTTTCAGATACAGGGCATTGCTGGAAAAACACATCGATGAGCTAACAAGTTTGGTTCATCTCGAAAATGGAAAAACATTGGGCGAATCCAGGGCGGAAGTAGAAAAAAGCATGGAGCTT
>JAAZYJ010000377.1 GCA_014239715.1 Flavobacteriales bacterium | reverse complement strand
TTGGGGACTTGGACATGCCGCTCGATGCGTTCCGATCATTCAAGAGCTGGCTTCTGAATACGAGATCATTATTGCCGGATCCGGCAGGTCACAATGTTTCCTTCAACAACTATTTCCTGAGCTGACCTGTATTCATTTTGAAGGGTATAACATCACCTACCCTGCAAATGGAAGCATGGCCGTAAAAATGCTTTTGCAAATGCCTAAAGTTTTAAAACGGGTAAAAGAAGAACAGCTGGAGCTGCAGCATCTGATACGGAAACACGAAATTGACCTGGTCATTTCTGATAATCGGTTTGGCCTTCATTCCAATTCGATACCGTCCATATACATAGCCCACCAAATTAACATTCAAGCTCCGGGAATTCTTGCAGACCGCCTGTTCAGATTAAATTCTAAGTATATCAATCAGTACTCCCAATGCTGGATCCCTGATGTGAAAAACGAGCCTAACTTATCAGGTGCGCTTGGGCACGGAAAACTACTGAACAATTGCAGGTATATAGGGCCAATGTCGAGACTTCAAAAAGTTGAAAGCAAAAAGATCTATGACTATTGCGCCTTGATTTCCGGACCGGAACCACAACGTACCAAGTTTGAATCACTGATCCTGTCAGCATTCAAGGGCAGAAAAGAAACCCTTTTGGTATTAGGCGGGAAACCCGAGGAGCAGACTACAGAACAGCGCAATAACATAACGGTGATCAGTCATCAAAATGACAAGGACCTGGCTCAAACTATTTGTTCATCCGGAACGGTCATCTCACGCCCGGGTTATTCCAGCATCATGGACCTGGCGAAGCTCGGAGCACATTGTATTTTTATTCCAACACCTGGACAGACCGAGCAGCAGTATCTGGCGAAATACCATCAGCGCCTGAATAAAACACCATGGATCCG
Organism: Flavobacteriales bacterium; assembly: GCA_014239715.1. The sequence continues at coordinate 8,130 of JAAZYJ010000377.1, read as the reverse complement.
ACAAATCGACCTGAGCTGGGACAAAATATCGAAGGCAGATGCCAACCCCATATCAGCAAAATGGGAAAAGGAATCATACACCAAAATGGTGCAAGAACTTATTCAAAGGAAAAACTAGTAGATCACTACTTTTTTTGTCAGTTTACCCTCAGCTGACTCTACGTGAATTAAATATATTCCTGCAACAGCAGTAGTCAAATCAAACGATATTGTCTGAGCACCTCCCGCTGATACCATCTTACAAGCAACAACATTACCAAGAAGGTCTGTAATAGAAACACTATTAATTTCGGAACGATCTGAAAGCATCACATTGATTTCATTATCAGTTGGGTTTGGAAAAATAGTGAAGTCGATATCTGCTGTTTCACTCAAGCCCGCAGCAGTTAACAATCCAGCACGTTCATTCTCCAACACATTTCTCATGAAATTGGCTTGCATTTGAGTCCACATATTTTTACACGCCTCTTCTGAATAATCCATGTGATTCTCAATCAGATCCGGCATATCGGTGCCTACAGTATCTGTACATGTATTCAGTGTTGTATCACAATTGTTATTGCTTTGGGCTCCTTGATTCGGAGTATCCAGAATACCATCATCTTCGCCACAGCTATCACCTCCCCAGAGGCCGCCACCATCGCCCCAGATGTGTCGCATTCCGAAATAATGCCCCACCTCATGCGTTGCTGTTCTACCATTGATAAAGAAAGTCCCACCCATTCCGTCATCAAACGGAACCGGATTGTTTCTACCGACCGTTCGATAATCCAGCACAACGCCTTCCAGCTCAGGCGACGGAGCAGCAGATCCGGCAGGCCAGTTTGGTAGACCGTCGGGTGGATAAGCGTACCCAAACAAGGCACCGAAAAAGCTTTCTAATTTGCAAATCCAAATGTTTACATAATGCTCTGTATCCCATGCGTCAGATCCACCATTGGCCGTTTCTTTGACATTGTCGGGCAGACCGGTTAAGGAAACAGAAAAAGTGGCTGTTGTCGGCACGCGAATAATTTGCGCCACGTTAAACTGAATGTTTGGCTTACCAGCAATGGGCGTGAATATTGATCGCAAATTGACTGAATCCGCATTCATCCGTTGAAAGTCTTCATTGAGAACATCCACCTGAGAATAAATAACACTATCCGGAATATTCTCCTCAGGCGTCTGATACACCACATGAAATACCACATTGACCTGATGCAGTGTGCTTTTTGCATCTTTGCTCATGTCGACGTAATTGTTCTTGTCAAAAGTCTCGAGTACCCTCTCCGCATACCCGGGATACCCGCGTTCCATAATATCCATGACCAGTTTTTGGTCGTTGATCACCCCAGAGGTATTCACGTAGTTTCCTATTTCTTGTCCAACAGCTACGGAACATGTAATGAGCATTGACAAAGCAATTAAATAATATGATTTCATCTTTATCTGATTTTCTTAAAGGCACTAAAATAACGTATTCTTGAAAAAACGAATGCAGCTAATGTATGGTAGGTCGAAATGAAGTAAGACCGGCGTGCAGTTCTTTTAAAGAGGAAGCCAAATCCTACAATCTTGGAAGCAAAGAATGTTATGCCTTTTTTAGCGTAAACGAAAATGTTGATCCTTCTCCAATGGTACTCCGAACATTTATGGATTGGCCATGAGACTCGACAATGTGCTTTACTATGGCTAGCCCCAATCCCGTTCCTCCTTCATTTCTGGCCCGGCTCTTATCCACTCTGTAAAATCGCTCAAACAATCTGGGCAGTTGATTTTCAGCTATTCCGATTCCATTATCACTAACCTCTACCAAAATCTGCTTATCCATGTCATGAAATCTAACTTCAGTCAAACCGTTTTCATCTCCATAATTGAGTGAATTATTAATTATGTTCGTAAGCACCTGCCCTATGCGAGAGCGATCCATTTCCACCCCGATGGATCGTTCATAATTAGAATTGAACCTGACCTCTATTTTTCTGGATTTCGCTTTCATCTCAAAGCTATCGATAACTTCCCCAGCCAATTCGACAATATCCCCCTTTTCCAGATTCAGGTTCAGTCTACCTTCCTCCAGCTTTGTAATTACATCCAGGTCTTCAATGATCTTTGTCATTCGATCAACACCCTTAGATGCTCTTTCTAAGAACTTTCTGTTGATCTTCTCGTCCTCCAGTCCCCCTTCCAGCAGGGTTAGAATATATCCTTGTATACTAAAAACAGGGGTCTTCAGCTCATGAGCCAGATTTCCGATGTATTCACGACGGAACGATTCCTGCGCCTTAAGTTCTTCTATTTGTTTTAAATTCTCCTTTGCCCAATCTTCAACCTCTTCATTCACTTTTTCCAAAGCGTCCTCGGACATTATGAATTCTTTAGTATCATTCCCTCCGAGCTTGTTTTTTCTTATTGTCCTATAGATCAATCTGATCTTATTGTTAATGAAATACTCCAGGCTGTAATAAACTATAATGTAGGAAGCAATGAAACCTAATGCGATAAGCAAGCTCAACAATAAAAAATCATACTCCCCTTGAATTGTGGCATAGATCAGATAAGACGCACCCATCACTGCGCCTAATACTAAAGCAACAAAAGCTGCTACGGCTCGTGGTGAAGATAATTTCATCTATTCTAATTGGAGTTTGTACCCGACGCCTTTGACCGTCTTGATTGTCTCATCTCCTATTTTCTCCCTTAATTTTCTAATGTGAACGTCTATGGTTCGGTCACCAACGACGACTTCCTGTCCCCAGACCACATTTAATATAGTTTCTCTTGAAAAGACGTTCCCGGGTTTGGACAGCAACAAAGCCAATAGCTCGAATTCTTTTCTTGGAATGGACATTTCCACATCTTGTTTGATCACCACATACCGCTCTCGATCCACCTTTAAAGTTACCGCTTTTTCCGGCTCTTCATTTCCACTGTTTATTCTCCTCAAAAGAGCATTGACTCGGCTAATAAGGACCTTCGGCTTAATTGGTTTTGTAATGTAATCATCAGCACCCGCGTCCAACCCAGCTATTTGAGAATAATCTTCTCCTCTCGCTGTTAAGAAGGCAATTAGTGTGGAGGCTAAGGAATCTTCAGCTCTGATCTCTCCACAAGCCTCGATACCATCCATCTCCGGCATCATTACATCCAATAAGATCAGATCAGGAACAATTTCTTTGGCTTTTTTTATAGCCATTTTTCCATCTGACGCAGTATGAACACGGAAGCCTTCCTTTTTCAGGTTATAGCTGAGCAGCTCAACTATATCTTCCTCGTCATCAACTACAAGAATTGTATAAACGCGATTCATTACCACCAAAATTAGTTAAAATATCATGCAGGCACTTAAGAGTCGAGTGAAGAAAGATGTTTTCCAAATGCAATTTTTAATCTATTTTCTTTCGTCAAATTCACGATACGATTGTAAATTCGCATTCAAATATTATGACTTGAAGCCAAAATATTCAAAAAATATTCTGGAGATACTTGGTCTCTTTTTAAAATTAGGTTTGGTCGCATTCGGCGGTCCCGCTGCACATATTGCATTGATGCAGAAGGAGGTTATAGAGAAAAGAAAGTGGATGTCTGACCAGCACTATCTTGACCTGATCGGAATTACTTCATTGGTTCCAGGTCCTAACTCTACCGAAATGGTGATGCATGTGGGCAAGGAACGCGGCGGAGTAGCCGGTTTGTTCATTGCAGGAATTTCATTTATTCTTCCAGCAGTATTGATAACATTAGGTATTGCCTTTCTATATACGGAATATGGTAAGTTACCAAAGGTGGCACCATGGGTTTACGGAATCAAGATTGGAGTTATTGCCTTAATAATTTCGGCTGTTATTAAACTTGCAAAAAAGGCAGTTAAGAACTGGTTTCTTGGATTAATTGGGTGTATGGCTGTTATTGCCGGATTATTTGGCATTCACGAAATTTTAATTATCCTCGGAGCAGGATTAATCAACCTGGGATTGAAACAAATTAAGTTTATTCCATCATTTATTATACCCCTTACTATATTGGGATCCGTTAGTTCCAGCAGATTAGAATCAATGACTAGCCTGAAAATCTTTCTGATATTCTTGAAAATGGGAAGTATTTTATTTGGGAGCGGATATTTACTTTTCGCCTATATGGATACGGAATTAGTTGAGGGACTAGGATGGATAACAAGGGATCAGCTAACAGAAGCGATTGCCATCGGAAACATTACTCCTGGACCAGTATTGTCGACTGCAACCTATGTTGGCTTTGAATTAGATGGTTTTTCCGGATCAGCCTTAGCTACGGCAGGAATATTCCTTCCGTCGTTTTTAATTATTCTCATTATTTCACCATTTATTCCTAAACTGAGAAATTCCGCAGGTGCTAGATCCTTAATCAATGGAATTAATATAGGAGCTTTAGCCATGATGGCAGTAGTTACCTACAAACTCGGCTTGGAAATGTTGATTGACTGGAAAAGTATTCTGATTTTAACTGCAGCTACTGGAACTATGATCTTCTTTTCGAAAATTAATACTTTCATTTTTGTTGGGGCTTGCTCCGTTCTTGGCTTTCTGCTTACATTAGTTCCTTATTGATTATGATACAATACAACCCTAAAGGCTGGTTCAGACAAGTTTATCGATTCCACAAAAGTGACACCTTCATTATTCTTTGGAAAGAGTTAGTCATTATCGGTTTGCTTACATGGGGAATAAGCTGGCTTGAGATTAAATATTTCTCGGAATCTGAGGTTTTGGATAATCTGGGAGTTATTTATTCATTGATTGGTTTTGTTTTATCGCTTCTTCTTGTTTTCAGAACAAATACCGCCTATGACAGATGGTGGGAAGGTCGAAAAAAATGGGGGTCGCTGGTGAATGATTCACGAAATTTAGCACTGAAGATCAATTCTATGATTGGACCAAAAGCTGATTTGGAGTTTTTTGGAAGAATGATACCGAATTATGCTTTTGCCATGAAGGAGCATTTACGCGACGGTGTAGTAATTGAGGAGCTTCAGCTGACAGAGGAAGAAAGGAATGAAATTTCTAAAATTGAGCATAAACCGAGTTACGTCGCAATGAAGATGTACGAGCGCCTAGATGATTTGAAAAAGCGCAAAGAAATCACTCAGGAAGAGTTCTTATCCATAGACAAAAACTTGCTGAGCTTTTCTGACATCATAGGAGCTTGTGAAAGAATTAAGAAAACACCTATTCCCTTTTCGTATTCGATGTTCTTGAAGAAATTCATCTTCATCTATGTGGTCACTCTTCCAATCGCATTTATAACATCACTAGGCTACTACACTATTCCTATTGCAATGTTTGTCTTCTACGTTTTGGTTAGTATCGAAATACTGGCTGAAGAAATTGAAGATCCGTTCGGCAGAGATGCCAATGATCTTGACACCGACGGCATTTCAATCACCATCAGAAGCAACGTTCAGGAAATCCTGAATAAATAACTCTCATTAATCGTAATATGCCGATTAATAAATTTATCGTATTTTTGCGATTATGAATGATTCCTATACCAATACGCAAGTAAATATTGCCAACTTGTGCAAAGCTATGGCCCACCCGGCCAGAGTGTCAATTGTTCAGCACTTACTGTCTCAACCAGATTGTATCTGCGGAGATATTGTGGACGAACTTCCTCTCTCGCAAAGCACTGTTTCCCAGCATTTGAAAGCGCTGAAAAAAGTAGGTTTAATTCAAGGGACTGTTAGCGGGCCGAAGGTTTGTTATTGCATTAACCCGGTGGCATGGGATGAATTTTCTTCCATGATCACACCCATATTTAATGAAGTTGAAACAAAATTAAACTGTTGCTAATGAGTTTTCCAAGAATGCACGTAAGCCTGTACGTAAAGAACATTTACCAAACGGCTGATTTCTATTCAAAATTTTTCGGGAAGAATCCGGATAAGATCAAGCCCGACTATTGCAAGTTCACCTTGGATGAACCTTCTTTGATCATCTCATTTGTTCAGAATGAAGAAAAAGTAAGCGATCATTTTGGCCACCTCGGCTTCCAAATCGAATCTCTGGAGGAGCTGAAGAAAAGAATGGATGAAATGAACTTACAAAACATTGATGTACTTGAGGAAATGGGAACGAATTGCTGTTATGCAAATCAAGATAAGTTTTGGGTAACTGACCCTAACGGATATATGTGGGAGGTATATTATTTCCATGAAGATGTTGAGTTTAACGATCCCCGATATGCAATTCAGGATGCATCTGCATGTTGCACTCCTGAAGCTGCAGTTGCCGAAAAACCAAAGGTGAAATTATCAGAATTACAAAATAATCAATGCACTCCTGGAAGTGGGTGCTGTTAACGCTATGAAATTACTCGTACTATGCACCGGCAACAGCTGTCGGAGCCAAATGGCAGAGGGTTTTTTAAAACACTTTGCAACCGATTTTGAAATTAACATTGAGGTCTTCTCCGCAGGAGTCCAGACGGATGGCCTGAACCCAAGAGCAGTGATTGTGATGTCAGAAGCTGGCATTGATATTTCAACACAAACATCTGATCTGGTAGATGGATATCTAAACAGTGGTGTAACCCATCTGTTTTCAGTATGTGATCATGCAAAACAAAGCTGCCCGGCATTTCCCGAGCATGTTATTAGAATTCACCACAGCTTTCCTGATCCTGCAGATGCAACGGGCAGTGAGGAAGAAATCCTGGATGTATTTCGCTCAACCAGGGATATGATTGAAAATTACTGTCGCGATCTACTCTTTAAACTATCTGAAAACCGAGAATGAAAAGAGAGCTTGCAGGCGAGTTTGTAGGAACGGCAATCCTGGTTTTTTTTGGATGTGGATCTGTTGCAGCATCCATTCTTTTTGACAGTTTTAACGGGATTTTCCAGATTGCCATGGTATGGTGTTTTGGAGTTACGTTGGCCATTTATGCTTCGAGAACCCTTTCTCCCGCACATCTTAACCCTGCTGTAAGTTTCGCTATGTTTTTAGCGAAGAAGATCGATGGTAAACGATTGCTATTTTATTCTATGGCCCAATTAGCGGGCGGCGTATTTGGCGCGGCAGTCTTATACGCAATTTTTCACCCTTCAATTGAATATTACGAATCGATCAATTACATAGTACGAGGCAGCAAGGATTCGATTATAACTGCATCTATGTTCGGAGAGTTTTTCCCGAATCCGGGTTTTTCTGAACAGGTTGGAAACATAAATCAATGGCAGGCCATGGGGGCAGAAATGTTAGGGACTTTCGTCCTGGCATATATGATCTTTTGGCTGTGCCAACCAAAGAATGAGTCACATTTAACCCCTCTCTACATTGGAATGACAGTCGCTGCATTGATATGCGTACTGGCTCCGATCAGTCAGGGAGGGTTCAATCCTGCTCGCGATTTCGGGCCAAGACTGTTCTCTTATTTTGCCGGGTGGAAAGATGCTGCATTTCCCTCACCTGATTTCAGCTTCTTCACCGTTTATATGCTGTCTCCACTAGTAGGTGGAGCTCTTGCCCATTTGACTTTTTATTTGACAAAAAAAAGAGGTAGCTAGCCACCTCTAATTCATTAATACCAGTATCGTGTCAGAAATGTAGGTCGATTTGAAGCCGGTACATTAAAGCATCATCAGAACCGTCTTCAGTAGTGTAGCTTATGTCTGATTGAACTTTTAGCTTGTGACCAACAACATATCTGGAAAGCCCTAACGTGTACATATTGATCGGCTCCCCTCCTATTTCTTCTGATGGAACAATGTTCGTGAACCTCCCTGCAATTTCATAATTGCTTTTCAACAGATATCCAAGCTGCACATTCAATCCGGTTCCTTCTACAACGTAGTCGCCAGTTGGGGATCCATCTAAATTTTTTGCAATGGGATCATCTGCCTTCTTATCCGCATACTCTGCCATTAAAGAAAACCCTTTGTACTTAAACATTAGATCTGCAAAGATCGTATTGATGTCTGTCTCATAGTAGCCAACATCGTTGTACATAAAACTTTTGATGTTTCCTTGTTCTCTAACTGCTCTATCATGATAATCATAGGTCACCCCGATCGAAAGTTTTGGTTTTTCTTCCCTTTTTACATCCGAACAAACGTAGTCACCCTTGCTCTTGAACTTTCCAAAAGGAAGGAATTCCACCCGTCCTGTCCAG
>JAAZYJ010000065.1 GCA_014239715.1 Flavobacteriales bacterium | reverse complement strand
ATCCATGGATGTGTGAGGACATTTGTAAACCTGCCGGCAAACAATACGCTATATACAAGATGGACCAAAAGAGTGTGGAAGAACATGATTGTGGTCAGGTTTATTCTACTAAATTTCCGCATCAAGAGAAACTACCTGCTGCCAAACCACTGCTGCAATTTGTAATTCAAAATATTAACTGGAATGGCTTATGGTTATTTCTTGAGATCAAGTCTAGACCAGATTGGGACGATGTTTATCACCCTGCACCTAATGCCTATTGTGAGCTAATTATCAATGAGGTATTGGAGTTTGAAAAACTCAATAAAATCTACTTTATGTCGTTCGATAGACGAGTTCTGGACGAACTAAAAAATAGAATGCCAAAATGGCGAACTCTTTTATTATTTGATGAAATGCCAATCGAGCCGATCAACCACAGTTCGATAGGGCCCAATCACAAGTTGATCACACACGAAAACATGGCTGCATGGCGAGAACAGAATCTAGAGGTATTCGGATGGACCGTAAACGAATTGAGCGATATTAATAAATGCAAAGACGAAAGGATAGACGGAATAATTTCCGACTATCCGAACCGTCTGTTTGGCTAAATCCTGAATGGCATTTACAATGTGCTGACCTTCCCTCCAGCAGGAACTACTTCAACCCATTGGCCAGGAGTTCTTGCATTAATTGTATTGTCATACATTGCTTCGCTCTCTACTGTAGGTAAATAGAATTTACCTTGATACGTTGCATTCAGCTGAATTCTAAAGGTTTTAGAGCTTCCTTTACCAAGGCTATAGTACGTGTAAACACGATCATCTCTAATGTCTTGATAATCAAAACTTCCACCTGAAACAGCAGAAGAAAAATTCTGCATTCGTGTATTGTGGATCTCCCAACCTGACGGAAAGATCTGATTCAACGTCATTTCTCTTAAATACCCTCTGGTTCCAGGATTCGTTACTTGCACCTGAGCCACAAAATCAGTTCCCTGCTCTAATATTGTTGGATCAATCTTCTTACCGTCCATATCAACATACCGTACCGTAATTGCCATATTGTTCGCAGCAGCGGTCTCTTTGCCCGAAACAGGAACACCCTCAACAACCAATTTGGCATATAGCATACCTGCACCCGTATTCTTAATTGTGAGTTTAGATTCCTCATCTTTCACCTTCAGCTTGTCTCGATAAACAGCAACTTGTGTGCTCTTGGTAGTTGTTTTTCCACCGTTCAGATCATACGTAAAACGCATGGTTTTATCCGTTGAGCTGACCCCTACAAACTTACTCATTGCAATCAGCGCATAAGCCGTAGTCTGAGTACTCATCCATCTATCCTGATTCATTGCTTCTGCAATCTGTTTTGCCAGCATACCTCCTTTGGATTTGTTGTTCATAAGAGCCAGTACTTCAAGAATCATAGATTCATCCCGAAGAGAAGATCCATACGTGTAAGAAAGCTCCGTATAATCGGGAACTTCAACAGCTACATTATTGATCAACTGCTTGGCAACCTCTGTTCTTCCTATCAGGACATATGCACCCGCTAATCTCCATCGGGCGCTAACCGATAGTGAGCTCAGCTCACGCATTCTGTTCATCGCGCTAAGCTCAGGTTTTCCTGCCAGAGCCAACGTGTACAGCCGATAAGCCTGTGTCAGATCATTGTTGTGTCTGTATCCGTGGAAATTTGAATTCCCGACAACACTCTTCCAGTTCTGAGCCTTCTTTCTCTGATACGCGATCCAGTTCTTTTTAAGTACACTCGGTAATTTGTATCCCTGCTTTTCAGCTTCAATAAGAAAGTGGCCACCATAGTTCGACCCCCACTCGTTAGACTCCGATTGACCAGGCCAATAAGACAACCCACCGTCCGAAGTCTGAAACAGCTTTAATCTGTCTATTCCAGCTTTGATATTCTTATCAAGCTCGATCTTATAGTCATTGTTGAGCTCCATCACATCATCCACGAACAACTGCGGGAAAACAGAGGACGTAGTCTGCTCAATACACCCGTGTGGATACCGGATCAAGTACTTCAAACGTTTGTCTAAGTTCATGGGAGGAATCGATGAGATCTCCAATGTAGCGGAATTGGTGCCCCCCACTCCACTGAACACAAAGCTAGGGTCCCATTTCTGGTTGGGTTCAATTATTGCCTCCATTACATCTGCAACCATTGGATTGGGCGTTCTAACATCCAGCTCAATCTCAAATTTAGCTACTTCCTTTCCACTTTTCGCAATAATCTTAACCCTTCCGATTCCAATCTTGTTTTTAACCTTAATTGGAAAATTGACAACTTCATCACCAATTTTATCGAATTTGATCGACTTCTTATTACCATCGGTAAATTCAATTAGATCATTGGATTCGATCTCAATAGAAACATTCTTCACGTGCTTTTCCATTGCAAATACATTCACCGGTAACTTAAGCTCTTCATTTGGGCCAAGAACCCTTGGTAAGGTTCCGAGAACCATCAATGGGCTTCTTACCGGTACTGTTTTATCGGCATGTCCGTAGCGTTTATCCTGTCCGGCAACTACCATTACTCTGACTGAACCCACATAATTAGGGATATCAATCTTGTGTGTTTTCTTCGCCCCGGCTTTTAGCGTAAACGGCCCGACAAATCTTACCATTGCCTTAAATCGATTGGCTTTAGCTGGCTTTTTCTTCCCGCCCTCTGCATCACCACCGATAGCCAGTAGTTTATTCATCTCCTGAGTATACGAACCCATTACTTCGTCGTACAGGTCCCAGGTTTTTACTCCTAAAGCCTCCTTAGCATAAAAATGCTTCCACGGTTGCAGATGTAATGGAGGCAATAATT
>JAAZYJ010000066.1 GCA_014239715.1 Flavobacteriales bacterium | reverse complement strand
GTGAAGCGGTAGATGACCGCAAAGAGACAGGCGAGCTGATCCTGGACAACAACGATCTGGAAAGAGAAAGAGGCATTACGATCCTGTCTAAAAACGTTTCTGTACGTTTTAAGGACGTCAAGATCAACATCATTGATACTCCCGGTCACGCCGATTTCGGAGGAGAGGTAGAGCGCGTTCTAAAGATGGCTGATGGTGTTTTGCTGTTGGTAGATGCATTCGAGGGGCCGATGCCTCAGACGAGGTTTGTTTTGAGTAAAGCAATTGCGCTGGGCCTGAAGCCGATTGTGGTCATCAATAAGGTAGACAAAGAGAATTGTACCCCGGATGAAGTCCATGAGCAGGTATTCGACCTGATGTTCAACCTGGATGCTACGGAAGAACAATTGGATTTTGCAACGATCTATGGCTCTTCAAAGCAGGGCTGGATGAGTGAAGACTGGAAGGAGCCTACAGAAAATGTAATTCCATTGCTGGAGCGAGTTATTTCTGAAATTCCGGAGGCACCATACCATGAAGGCACTCCTCAAATGCAAATTACCTCATTGGATTTCTCGTCGTTTACAGGGCGAATTGCAATTGGAAGGGTATTTAGAGGCGACCTGGAAGCGGGCAAGGACTATATGCTGTTAAAAGATGGGGCACAGAAAAAGGTGCGCATCAAAGAGCTCTTTGTCTTTGAAGGGCTGGGAAGAACAAAAGTCAACAAAGTAAGATCAGGCGATCTGTGTGCCATTGTTGGATTGGATGATTTTGAGATCGGAGATACGATCGCAGATCTCGAAAACCCGGAGGCACTGGATAGAATAGCCGTTGATGAGCCTACGATGAGCATGCTGTTCACCATCAATAATTCTCCATTCTTCGGGAAGGAAGGCAAGTTCGTTACCTCAAGGCATTTGCGTGATCGGCTTTATAAGGAGCTGGAAAAGAACCTCGCACTGAAAGTAGAAGACACAGATACAGAGGATAAGTTCAATGTGTTCGGAAGAGGGATACTTCATCTTTCTGTGCTCATCGAGACGATGCGACGAGAGGGTTATGAGCTTCAGGTGGGTAAACCACAGGTTATTATAAAAGATATTGACGGTCAGAAGCATGAGCCCTACGAAACTTTGGTGATCGATGTTCCGGAAGATTTTTCTGGTAAAGCGATCGAATTGGTCACACAACGAAAAGGTGACCTACTGGTTATGGAGCCCAAGGGAGATCTTCAGCATCTGGAGTTTGACATTCCCTCAAGAGGTTTGATCGGTTTGAGAAACAACATCCTGACTGCTACTTCGGGAAATGCGGTGATGACCCACCGTTTTAGAGAATTCGCGCCGCACAAGGGAGATATGCAAGAGCGAATGAAAGGATCTCTTATTTCAATGGAAGCAGGTCCGTCAACGGCATTTGCACTTAATAGATTGCAGGACAGAGGGCGCTTTTTTGTAGACCCGGGGGACGTGATCTACAAGTGGCAGGTAGTCGGTGAGCATACCAGGGACAATGATCTGGAAGTCAACCTGGTTAAAGGAAAGCAGCTGACGAATATGCGTAAGTCGGGCTCTGATGAAGCAACCAAGATCGCACCGAAACTAAAATTCTCATTAGAAGAATCCATGGAGTACATTCAGGCCAATGAATATCTGGAAGTAACACCTGAAAGTCTGAGAATGCGGAAAATCAGCTAAACATAGCTACCTTTAGTACATGGATATTTCAGAAGAGCTGATTCGATCTTTGCCTAAGGCGGAGCTGCATTGTCACCTCGACGGTTCGATGCGTGTTGCTACTATACTTGATCTTGCGAGGGAGCAAGACATAGCATTGCCTTACAATTCTGAAGCTGAGCTGGCCAATTTTTTGCAGGTGGACGATAACTGTGAAAGTCTGGAGGATTACCTGAAGGCGTTTCCGATCGTGAACAAAGTACTACAGACAGAAGCTGCGCTGGAAAGAGCGGCTTACGAACTGGCCGAGGATGTGGCCGGTGAAAATGTACGGTTACTGGAAGTGCGATTTTCTCCTGTCTTACACACCAATAAAGGCTTGTCGCTTGAGGAGGTGCTCTCGGCAGTTTTGAAGGGAAAGAAAAGGGCCGAGGTCGATTTTAACATTCGCATAGGTATCATCATCAGCTCCATTCGAAGCATTTCTCCTGAGGTATCGTTAGAATTGGCACAGCTAACGGTAAATTACAAGGACAAAGGGGTAGTGGGGTTTGACCTCGCAGGTGCTGAAGAGAATTTTCCTGCGAAGGACCACAAGGAGGCATTCTTTCACATCATCAACAACAACATTAATACCACGGTGCATGCAGGAGAAGCTTATGGAGCGGAATCCATACATCAGGCAATACATTACACCCGAGCAAACAGGATTGGACACGGTACCCGTTTGCGTGAGGACATGGATCTTTTCCGGTATGTGCTTGACCATCGAATTCCCTTGGAAATGTGTGTTACTTGCAATGTGCAAACACAATGTGTAAGCGGCTACGCCGATCATCCGATAAAGGACTATCTGGATGCCGGAATTCGTGTTACTGTGAATACCGATAATCGCTTGATTTCGAATACGTCTTTAACTGAGGAGTTTGTTAAGATAGTCAATCATTACGAGTTGTCTATTAGTGAGTTAAAGAAGTTAGTATTGAATGGTTTTACCGCCGGTTTTTTGCCGTATAAAGAACGGAAAGAACTGGTAGACCAAATTCACATGGAGTTGGAGGAGGCTTTTTCCATTGTTGAGCAGGGCTGATTTCGGAGAGACTTCGGCCCCATAAACCAACTGAAAACGGACCTTCCTTAAGCCATATGCTCCATTCACCCAATTAACTTGTCAATAGCGTGTTTTTTGGCTCAATAGTTGTAATTTTCCACCCAAATTAAGAATCATGAGAGTAGCAGTAATAGCAATAGCACTATTTTTTACGGGCCTTACAATAAATGCCCAGAAATTGAATATGGATCTTGAAAAGGCGTAGGTTAGCTTTGTTTTTGTTGAGGATCAGACGAAAGGCACGGTTTCCGGTCTGAAATGTGAAATTACCTTTGATCCGTCGGATCTGAGCAAATCCAGTATTAGCGGAACGGTTGATGCAAGCTCGCTAACGACCGGTAATGCGGCAAGAGACAAACATCTCCATGCTAGCGACTTTTTTCACGTATCGAAGTATCCCGAAATGACCTTCAAATCAAACGAAGTGGTCAAAGACGGTAAGGAATACGTGGTTAACGGATCGCTTACCATAAAAGAGGTTACAGAGCCCTGTGCCATCCGTTTTACTTATGAAGAGGGCGTGTTTCTGGGCAAAACAACTGTTGATGCCGCTAAGTATAGTGTTTCTCCCGGTAAGAAGGAAGGAACGGTTAACATCACGTTTTCACTACCCGTGCTTTGATACAGCGCTGTGTTTGAATAGATCTAAAGGGCTTTATTGGCCCTTTTTTATACCAGGATCGCGTCTCGCTGGTGCTTGACCTTCTCACTGGCAATGAACTCGTCGTAGTTCATCAGCTTATCCACAAAACCATTAGGCCCTAGCTCTACGACCCTGTTGGCCACCGTTTGGCTCAGCTCATGGTCAAACGTTTTGAACAGTAATGTTCCTTTATAGGCCATCATACCATTATTCAAAGCGGTAATGGATTCGAGATCAAGATGGTTCGTGGGCTCATCCAGAAGGATCAGATTCGCCTGTGCCAGCATGGTTTTGGATAGCATGCAACGTACTTTTTCTCCTCCGGACAGTACCGAAGCTGATTTAAAAGTTTCTTCACCCGAAAACAACATCTTTCCGAGAAACCCTCTTATGTACACCTCGTCTTTTTCCTCCGAATACCTTCTCAGCCAATCGATCAGATTGTCGGAAGTGTTAAAATAGCTGGCATTGTCGTTCGGTAAAAATGCGCTTGTGATGGTCTGACCGAATTCGATGGTTCCGCTGTCCGGCTCAAGCTCACCGGCGATCATCTTGAACAACGTGGTAACTGCGAGAGAGTTGTCTGCCAGAAACACGATCTTATCGCCTTTAGTGACATTCAGACTGAAATTTTTGATCAGCATCTCCCCATTAACACTGTAGTTCAGGTTGTTGATGTGCAGGATCTGGTTTCCCGCTTCACGCTGTTGATCAAAAATAATGGCAGGATATCTTCTGCTGGATGGCTTGATTTCATCAACATTGATCTTGTCAAGCAGCTTTTTCCTGCTGGTCGCCTGCTTGGATTTTGAGGCATTGGCACTGAACCGTGCGATGAATTCCTGCAGCTCTTTCCTTTTTTCTTCCGCCTTTTTGTTCTGATTGGCTTTTTGTTGCGTCGCCAGCTGGCTCGACTTGTACCAGAACGTGTAGTTTCCGGTAAATACCTGAATTCTACTAAAATCTATATCAGCTACATGTGTACATACCGTATCCAGAAAATGCCTGTCGTGAGATACTACGATCACCGTATTCTGAAAATCCAATAGAAAGTCTTCCAGCCATCCAATGGTCTTGGTGTCCAGATCGTTGGTCGGCTCATCCAGAATGAGAATGTCTGGGTTGCCGAAAAGTGCCTGTGCAAGAAGCACTCTTACTTTAAGAGCTCCTTCCAATTCTTTAACCAGCTTGTAGTGATCGGATTCAGTAATACCAAGACCTGACAGGAGTGCAGCCGCATCAGCTTCTGCATTCCACCCATCCATTTCAGCAAATTCAGCTTCCAGCTCGGATGCCTTAATACCATCTTCTTCCGAAAAGTCCGGCTTTGCATAGATGGCGTCCTTTTCTTGCATGAGAGACCATAGTTGATCATGGCCCATAATGACCGTATTCAAAACCGTGCAATCATCAAATGCAAAGTGATCCTGACTCAGCACCGCCATTCTTTTGCCCGGCTCGATGTCAATGCGTCCTGTATTTGCATCGAGCTCTCCTGCAAGGATCTTCAGAAAGGTGGATTTTCCGGAACCATTTGCGCCGATCACCCCATAGCAATTGCCCGGTGTGAATTTGATGTTTACTTCATCGAACAATATTCTTTTGCCGTATTGAAGTGAGATGTTACTAGTCGATATCATACTGTATCTTTGAAATTCGGCTGCAAAGGTAAGTCTTTTAACTTTATTTAATGCCCTTTTTGAGCTCTTCCAAAATGTTAAACACTGCCGGGCAAATTTCTGCATTCTTCAATGCCAGCTTGAAGAGCTGTTTTTGTTTTACCCGGTTGGTATGGGGGTATTCTCGACAAGCTTTAGGCCGGACCGAGTAAATGGAGCAAAAATTATCGGCATCTAAAAAAGGGCAGGGGACAGATTGCAGCACGTAATCATCATCTTCATCAATACGCAGGTATTGCTCAATGAACCGTTGAGGGCTCAGCTTCAGGTGCCTGGCGATACGGACCACATCCTTATCCGTTATCAAAGGGCCAGTAGTTTTGCAGCAGTTGGCACAATCCAGACAGTCGATCGATCGAAAGGCAAGCTCGTGCTGGGCATGAAACAAACGATCTACCTCCTGGTCTTTCTTCGTTCTTAATTTCTGAAGCACCTTTTTATGCTCTTTTTGAAGCGATTCGGCTTTTGACCGAAGAGATATTGGATCCATAACAATTCTACTGGCTGTTCAAATATAGTCTGAATGGCTTTCATCATCGTTGTTCCGGGCTCGAAACACAAAGAAACTATCAATTATTTCTGCTAGTGTTATCTTTTTACGAACTTCATCATTATACTTTTTGTGGAGATCGATTTTAAAACATGTTGAATTAAATTACGGAAATGACAAAATGCATGATCCGCCTGGTGGCGTTTATTTTTTTCTACACCCTTGTTGACGTAAGATCAGCAGCAGGACAGGAACAGGCACTTTTAGATTCCTGTTTGTTCGATCTGGAGAATGCCTCCGATGATCTGGAAAAAATGGAAGCACTCGAATCGCTTACAGAAAGATTACGGAACATTTACCCGGACACAGTGATCCACTTCGCCAGAAAAGGAGCCTTTCTGGCAGTAAAGCTGAACGATAAAAAGAGACAATGCAGTTTCATCCACAACATTGGTATTGGGCATACTTACCTCGGCAATTATTCTGATGCGCTGGAGCACTTCCTGAATGCAGCGGAAATGGCTGTAGAGCTGAATGATACGATTGCTCTTTCCGTAAGCTTCAATATGATCGGATCTGTTTACAGATACATTGGAAACCTGGATTCCGCTGAAGTATTTTACGACAGATCGATCAACTTTGAGTCGTTAAAACAGGATACAATTGCTTTAGCCCATTACTACAACAACATAGGGATCGTGAACATGATGCGGGCAGACTATGACCTTGGGATGGAACAGTGGGGAAGGTCGCTTGAGCTGAAGCTTGCAGTTGGAGATTCAAATGGTGCGGCAATTACCATGGACAACATGGCCATGTATTACCGAGACATTGGCGAAACAGAAAAGGCATTGTCTTATTTTCTGAATGCTGCAAGAGTGCACAGAAACACGAAAGATTATGAAGGCGAGGCAGTGGTTTACGACAATCTGGG
>JAAZYJ010000067.1 GCA_014239715.1 Flavobacteriales bacterium | reverse complement strand
TGCTCCGTCTCCTGCAGCTACGGCTTGTTTGGCAATAGGAGGCCAAATAACAGACATGGCAAAGGAGCACTTCGACCTATAACAGTAGCAACAATATTGTTGGATTACATGGATTGAGTAGGTCTCGAAGAAATTTCGATAACTTTTTCGTATTCCTCCGGAGAAAGATCATTGAAGAAATAATTGACCGGGTTTACAGGCTTGTAAGTGGCTTTTCCATTGCTTGATATTTGCCTTTTTCTTACTTCATAATGAACATGAGGCCCCATTGAAACCCCGGTATTTCCTACCAGCGCGATCACTTCACCCTTTTTCACCTTTTGCCCAACCTTACATTTGTGCTGGCTGCAATGCGCGTAAAGTGACTTATAGCCAAAACCGTGGTTAATGATAACCACTTTGCCGTAACCACTCATCCGACCGGCTTTTTCAACCACGCCATTCCCGGTAGCGTAGATCTCAGTGCCTCTGTCGGCAGTGAAATCAATCCCTGCATGCATTTTCTTGATCTTATAGATCGGGTGCATCCGAAATCCGAAACCTGACGCAAGCCGGGTCAGATCTTTGTTGTTGATCGGTTGAATTGATGGGATGGCAGCCAACATTTCTTTTTTCGTTTTTACCAATAGTTTTAGCTCATCATATGATTCACTCTGAACGACAATTCTTTTTTGAACTTCTTCTAGTTTTCTGCGAATTTCTATCACCATGTCGGAGTGATTGTATCCTTTGTATTTGTCAAATTTCTTAGGATTTCCTCCGGTGCCAAATTCCCGTTTGAACGAAGGAATAGGCTCAGCTTCATAAATGCTTCTATAGATGTTGTCATCTGTCTCCTGAAGATGTTCAAGTACCTTATTCGTAAATTCAATGTCCTTTTTCAGATCAGCCAGATCCTCTTGAAGTTGTTTGTTCTCTCTTGAAAGCTCACCGTCATTACTTTGCTGAATGCCTCTAAATGAAAACAATGTTACGATGAATGCAACTACAATTCCGACAATTGCGAAATAGGAGATCTTTAAGATTTTGTCCTTTATCGTCAACTCAACTTCCTCGTAAGAAAGCGTCTCGGGATTATATTTATACTTCGTTTTGGCCATTGTAAAACTTTCAATTTTTGGCGGTGCTAATTTACCATAAAAATCTAACTTAGCAATCCGACCTGACGATCCGATCGGTCACAATTATAAGGGAGTTGTGCTAATTTTAAGGACTTTTAACACATGAATTCAAAGGAAGTAAGGCGAACATTCGTTGAGTTTTTTAAGGCCAAAGAGCATGAGGCGGTAAGCTCTGCACCAATGGTCATAAAGGATGATCCAACATTGATGTTTACCAATGCGGGGATGAACCAGTTCAAAGATGTTTTTCTTGGAAATACAACACCTACTGATAATAGGGTCTGTAATTTACAGAAATGTCTGAGGGTTTCTGGAAAGCACAATGACCTGGAAGAGGTGGGTGTAGATACATACCATCACACGATGTTCGAAATGCTTGGGAATTGGTCTTTTGGGGACTATTTTAAAAAAGAGGCCATCCAATGGAGCTGGGAGCTGCTTGCTGAAGTGTATAAAATAGATAAAAGCAGACTTTATGTGACTGTTTTTGAAGGCGATATGGCTGACGGAACGGAGGCGGACGAGGAAGCCTATAACATCTGGAAGGAATTGATCGAGGAAGACAGAATTATCAGGGCGTCAAAGAAGGACAATTTCTGGGAAATGGGTGATATTGGCCCTTGTGGGCCTTGCTCGGAGATCCATTGCGACATAAGACCGGAATCAGAGAGAGATAAAGTTGATGGAAGAGAATTGGTAAATAGTGACCACCCTCAGGTCATTGAAATTTGGAACCTCGTTTTTATGGAAAGCAATCGAATGGCCGACGGATCTTTAGTTCCTCTTCCAAAGAAGCACGTTGATACCGGAATGGGATTCGAAAGACTTTGTATGGTACTGCAGGGAAAAACATCCAATTACGACACCGATATTTTTATGCCGATGATCCATCAGCTGGAAGACCTTTCGGGGACTACATTCGGTGCTTCTGAAAAAACAGATATCGCTTTAAGGGTCATAGCCGACCATATTCGAGCAATTTCTTTCAGCATTACCGATGGGCAACTGCCGGCAAATACTGGTGCCGGCTACGTAATAAGAAGGATCTTAAGGCGTGCGGTGCGTTATGGATACCAATCTTTAGACCTGAAGGAGCCTTTTTTACACAAGCTTACTGTAACGTTAGCTGAAGTTTTGGGAGATGCATATCCGGAGCTAGTAGGGCAAAAAGAGCTGATTGCAAAAGTGATACAGGAAGAAGAAACATCGTTTTACAGAACCTTGGAAAAGGGGATCAACAGATTCAATGATTATTTGTCGGGAGAAAAAGTAAATGTAGAAGGAGCTTTTGCTTTTGAGCTGTATGATACCTATGGGTTTCCAATTGACCTGACAGAGCTGATGGCAAAAGAAAATCAGTTGATGGTAGATCTCGAAGAGTTTACTTCATGCCTGGAAAAACAAAAAGAAAGATCGCGTAAAGCATCAACAGTTGAAGCTGGTGATTGGGTGGTGCTGATCGAAGATGAGAAGGAGGAGTTTGTTGGGTTTGATTACACAGAAGCAGCCGTTCAGATCACTAGATATCGGAGTGTTAAAGTAAAAGAAAAGGAAAGCTATCAGCTTGTGTTTAATTTGACACCTTTCTATGCAGAAGGAGGAGGGCAGGTTGGAGACACCGGCTATATTGAAGTAAACGGAAAAAAGATCTCTATACTTGATACGAAGAGGGAAAACAACCTTATTGTTCATTTTGCTGATGAGCTTCCGGACGAGCCGGGTGCTAAAGCTAAGGCTGTAGTTAATAGTAAGAATAGAAAAGGGATCCAGGCAAATCATTCCGCAACCCACTTGCTTCACGAAGCGCTCCGAACCGTTTTGGGTGATCATGTTGAGCAAAAAGGCTCGTTGGTCAACGAAAAATATCTGAGGTTTGATTTTTCTCATTTTTCAAAAGTAAGCGAAGAAGAAATTCAGCAGGTTGAAAGTGCTATAAATGAAAAGATCCGAGCAAACATTCCGTTGGAAGAGCACAGAGAGATCCCGGTGAATGTTGCTATGGAAATGGGCGCAATGGCTCTCTTTGGAGAAAAGTACGGGGATGTGGTACGTGCTATAAAGTTTGGCACCTCGATTGAGCTTTGTGGAGGTACACATGTGCGATCAACGGGGGAAATTGGCAGCTTCAAGCTGCTCTCAGAAAGTTCTGTAGCAGCCGGAATAAGAAGAATAGAATGCATTACATCAGATGCAGCAGACAAGTGGATCAAGGACCAGTTGGAAACGCTGGAAGAGGTTAAGTCGGTGCTGAAGCAGCCAACAGATGTTACGAAGGCAATAAAGGATCTGATCCTTCAGAAAGCACAGCTGGAAAAGGAGCTGAAAGGGTTTAAAAAGGATTTGACAGGAAACCTCAAGGATGAGCTGCTCAATGAAGCGATAGAGATTAATGGCATTAGCTTCGTCGGAAAAAAAGTCGATCTGGATCCAAAATCCATAAAGAACCTGGCTTTTCAGTTGAGAGGGACATCTAACAACCTGTTTGTTATACTGGGCTCTGATCATGGAGGAAAACCGTCAATAACAATTGCTCTTTCAGATAGTTTGGTGGATAGTAAGGATCTGAATGCGGGCACTATAGTGCGCGAGCTAGCTAAAGATATTAATGGAGGAGGGGGAGGTCAGGCCCACTTTGCTACTGCGGGCGGTGGTAATTCAGCCGGCATCGAGTCAGCCATTGAAAAGGCGAAAAACTACCTGCAGTAGCTTCGCAAACACTCAGCTGATCCGATAGAAACCTCGGCGAAGCGCTATGCCACTGCTAATTTGGATTTGAGCTCCAGAATATTTTCAGCTTTCTTCGAGGCCCTCAGCTTAATTGCCGTTTTGGTGTAATACTCATGATGGTTTTCAAGGTAATCCAATTGCCTTTCTGTCCATTTTCGATCCGACATTGGAATGTTGTACTCCATCAATTCTATTTTTAAGGAATCTGCAATTGCATGGTAATCAGATCTTCCAAAATAATCATGATCCGCGTCACTCATGATGAACTCCAGCTGGGTTTTTGGCTTTACTTCTTTTTGTGTAGACAATATTATATTGCCAATCACCTCAATTTCGCTGGGTGAATAGCCAAAAGATGGCAGGATGTCTTCGACAAGATTTACCGCAATTGTCTCGTTGTCGGAATACGTTAAAATGTATCCGGAATCGTGATAGAGCGCAGCGGTTAGCAAAAGCTTATTTTCCAGATCAGAAATGCCTTCGCCCTTGGCAATAATTTTGGCTGAGTTGTATACATCCCAAGTATGGTGCAGACCGTGATAATGCAGATTCTTAGGAAGCTCTCGTTTCAGCATCCTTAAAATGTATGTTTTTGCAGCACTAAATTTCAATCTTCACCTAAGTTTACCGTGTTGCTAATAGTTTATCAGAAATTTCACCAATCACTTGTGTGTCAAATATACCATTTGCAATGCACTCCAACTGGCCTCCTTGACTTTTCAGAAAAAAATAACCTTCCTAATAATGTGCGATGGGTTTCTAAATAAATTAATTTTGACCCATTCGCTAAACAACTAAATTAAATGAATAGGCCTTCAATTCCTAAAGGGACAAGAGATTTTTTACCGATTGAAATGGTGCGTAGGAATTACATTT
>JAAZYJ010000068.1 GCA_014239715.1 Flavobacteriales bacterium | reverse complement strand
CCTTTCGTGATGATGGTAAGGGAGAGCAGGACCTCTATATGATCGAGATGCTGGATGAGAAAAGAAAAGTACTTGTGGTCTACAAAGGATGTATAAAGGACATGTCAGGTGCGGTCGTAACCGATGTGCTAATTACTGTATATGACAGAGAAACAGAAGATATTATCGGTGAGTACAAAGCAAATAAATTCTCTGGCAGATTTCTAATTATTCTGAATCCCGGTAAGTACAGCATTGAATACGAGTACAAGGGCTTGATCGCAGATGAAAATATCGATGTAGCAATTGATGAAGAATATCATGAAGTAGGCAGGCTGATTACAAAGTCGGATATCAAACTTGAGCTGCAAGAAATTGAAGCTGATTGTGATGGAATTCAAATTGTCAGCGAGATAGATACTAACGAATGGATCTACCAGCTGGTTGTCAATGGAGAAATTTATGGGGGTGCTGACGTCGAGGTTTTGAATCCGGAGGATGAGATCGTTTACCAAGAGGTCACTAACACTTCGGGCGAATTTAGATTTGAGCCTATTTTGCCGAAAGATGAGCCCAGCTTTCGATTGAAATTGCATGATCCTGCTTTGTGTGGTAAAGCCAAGATTCTTCTTATAGATGGAGACAACAACATCGTAAAAGAATACACAAAAGGAATTGCGTGTAGGGAGCTTGAAATTGTAAAGACAGAACCGGGTACATATCAGAAGTTCTACGGTTACAACAAAAAAGGCGTTGCATTGGATGAAAAGGCATTTTCAGATTTTATTAATAAGTCAGTATCAATTTTTGAGCAGACAGGAAAATTGACCTTAATTCTTGAGGGTTGTGCTTCTTCAGTTCCCACAAAGACGTATGCTAGGAATATAATACTAGCCACTAATCGTCTTCAAGATGGGGAGCTTGCCTTGAAACAAGCTTTGGAAGCAAGAGGAATCGCATTTGACAGAGTGACGGTTAAAAGGATCACAGGCGTGCACGGGCCATACTATAAAGGAGATTTTGATACCGGCGCAGAGAAATATGGTAAATTCCAGTATTTCAAGGCTTCTGCTAAGTAGACTAGCTGTTTTCCCAGAAAGATTGCAGCAGGCTAAGCGTTAAATCGTACTCTTCAATGAAACCCATATGATTGGTTTTTTCGAGGATCTCAATTTGTGACCCTGTAGCATCAGCTTTTTCAATTACAGATTGTATCGGAATTATATTGTCATGCATGCCGGAGAGAAACAAAACGGGAAACTCGTTTCTGCGAAGAAAAGAACACATGTCTTTCCTTTCAGCCATGCCTCGTAATGCCGGTGCAGCCCCTTTTAGTGCGCTTTTTAGGCCAAGCTCTTTTAACTCCTTGACAACTTCAGAATATTGTTCAAGATTTTCCACAGTGAAGAGATTATTGATCGCTTCACTTACAAAGAGCTCAGGGCTAAGGTCAATTAATCTGATTGTCCTGATTCTGTCGCGTTTCTTTAATTCGGAATCTTCAACAGGAGTGGAGTTCAACAGGCACAATGAAAGAACTAAGCTTTTTTCCTTTTCAGCAATTGCCATTGCCACATAACCGCCCATAGAATGACCAACGAAATGAGCAGATCTCATTCCAACGAAATTCATGACAGCAATTACCGGTTCTGCCATCACTTCCATGGTATGAACTTCTGATATGTTGTCAGATAACCCATGACCAGCCAGGTCAATACGTAGTATTGTATAACTCTCATCGAGGTCGGATGCATAACGGTCCCAAATGCTTGAGTCCCCGAGGAATCCGTGCAACAACACAACCTCTTTAGCCCCCGACCCTCTTAAGAGGTAATGGACCTGCTTACCTTTGTGTTCAATGCTCGGCATTCATTAATTCTTCGATCTCTTCAATTTCAATCGGAATGTTTCTCATCAAATTAAATGGACTTCCGTTTTCCTGAACAACAACATCATCTTCTAACCGGATGCCTAGATTTTCTTCGGGGATGTAGATCCCGGGCTCTACGGTAAAAACATTGTTTGCTTGTATGGGCTCTGCCCAAAGGCCAACATCATGCGTGTCAAGCCCAATATAATGAGACGTCCCATGCATGAAATATTTTTTATACGCAGGCCAATCCGGATTTTGATTTTCAATGTCGGTTTTATCAATAAGCCCAAGCCCAAGTAGTTCCGACTCCATAAGTTTCCCTACCTCCTCGTGATATTTAGCTAGCATTGCACCCGGAACCAATAGATCGGTTGCCTCATTCTTAACCCTTAATACCGCTTGGTAAACGGCTTTTTGTCTATCCGTGAACCTTCCGTTAACGGGGAGACACCGGGTCATATCAGAGGCGTAATTTGCATATTCTGCTGCCCAATCGAACAAGATCACATCACCATTCTGGCACTGCTTGTTGTTCTCAATGTAGTGTAAAACACAGGCATTTGAACCGGATGCAATTATTGGCGTATAGGCAAATCCCTTAGATCTATTTCTTAGAAATTCATGCATGATCTCGGCTTCGATCTCATATTCCCAAACACCGGGCCTCATAAAACCCATAACTCTTCTAAAAGCCTTTTCGGTTATATCGCACGCCTGTTGCATTATTTCCAGCTCCAGAGGATGTTTAACAGATCGTATCTTGTGCATTATCGACGCACTTCTTTGGTAGTTGTGATTGGGATATTTCTTTCTGCACCAATTGATAAAACGATCCTCTCTGGTTTCAGCTTCTGTGTTAGCGCGCGTATGCTCATTGTTGTTGAGATACACATTTGTTGCCTCAGCCATTAGCGTATTGAAAATGGTTTCAAACTCTTGCAGCCAATAGACAGTTTTGATACCACTTGTTTCAAAGGCAGCAGCCTTTGTCAGCTTTTCACCTTCCCACACAGCGATGTGTTCATTGGTCTCTTTTAGAAACAGAATCTCCCGGTTCTTCTCCGTTTTGCATTCAGGGAAAATCAGCAGAATGCTCTCTTCCTGATCAACCCCTGACAGATGCAGAATGTCACGATGTTGTACAAAAGGAAGCGTGCTGTCTGCACTTGTTGTAACAATGTCATTTGAGTTGAATACTGCTATGGAACCTGGTAGTAAGTGGTCTTTGTACCGTCGCCTGTTATTTTCGAACAAAGCCCTGTCTATTTTTTCGTATTTCATAGTTTAAATATGATGTGCCGCTAATTTACAAATCACATTTAATAACAAAACAATTGGAAAAGCGCTTGTGAGTCAAGACCCCTATATAGAATG
>JAAZYJ010000116.1 GCA_014239715.1 Flavobacteriales bacterium | reverse complement strand
GTTTGGATAAAAACAGTGCATGGAAGTCAAATTTGGTTGTGGACAGCTCCCAAAATCATTTATTGGTATCAGATAGTGGCAAAGGAAAAACAACATTTCTTGCGTTTGCCTTTGGATCTAGAATGGATTATGAGGGGAAGGTTCTTGTTGACGGAAACACCTGGACCGAATATAGTATAGACCAGGTTTCAGATATAAGAAGAGACAAACTTGCCTACCTGCCACAGGATATCCGGTTGTTCCCAAAGCTATCGGCACTTGAGAACCTTCAGATCAAAAACAACCTGACACGCCAGCGGTCTGAAGAAGAATTAATTGAGCTTCTGTCCGATTTTGGTCTTGACAAACAAATTAAGCAATCAGCAGGAACACTTTCTCTAGGGCAACAACAACGAGTAGGGCTGCTCCGTGCGGTTATTCAGCCTTTTGAACTGCTCCTACTTGACGAGCCTTTCAGCCATCTGGATCAAAATAACATTGAACTCGCTATCCAACTGATACATAAAACATGTAATGAAAACAATGCAGGGTACATTATTTCCTCTTTAGGCTCTGATTATGGTCTTTCACCTGATAAAACCATTTTACTTTGATAAACAAGCTCGTATTCAAGCACGACAAGAGATCTCAACTTGTTTTTTCAATGGTTGGAGCGATCATCGGCTTGATAATGATCTTACTTTCCATACAGATCTATCTGGATATTTCAAACGTACTCAGCACCCCCTCCATAATGGGGAAAGATTTTCTTGTGCTCAATAAAGAGGTGAGTATGTTTGATGAAGGAAATTATACTGCGGAAGAGCTGCAGGATATAAAAACACAAAAGTTCATTACCGATGTGGCCCCCGTAGAAGGCAATCAATTTGAATCTTTTGTCGTAGCAAACATTGGCCCGAAAGCTTCCTTCAACACCCTGATGCCTCTCATTTCCATTCCTGACGCATTTATAGACAATCTGACTCCTGATTTTCATTGGAGCAATGGAGAAAAAGAAGTACCTGTAATTGTGCCTACATCGTTTTTCAATTCATACAATTTTGGAATAGCAGAAGCATCGAGATCGCCCAAAGTTACAAAGGAGTTAATGACCAATTTAAAGCCGAGACTGCAAATAGGCAGAAAAGAGTGGTATGACATACGTATTGTGGCTTTTTCAGACCGTTTTTCTGACGGAGTGATCGTTCCGAAGACTTTCCTCGATTATGGAAACGAATTTTTTGCTGTTTCTGACGTCAAAAAGATGAACCGAATTGTCATTGGCACTCCTAACGCCAAAAATCCGGCATTGTCCGACTACATTGAACAGCATTCATATGTTACCAACCTTGAAAAAATTAGGGGCGGAAAAATAACTGAGATCATGAACGTGTTGCTGCCGGTGATCCTTGCTGTTGCCTCTGTCATCGTAATCTTATCATTGCTGACCTTTATCCAGAACGCTCAGCTTATGTTGGCTAGCTCTGAATATGAGGTAGGGTTGTTGGGGCTGCTTGGTTACAAATACCGTGACGTTAGCGGAATCGTTATGAAAAAGTTCAATCTGTTGTTTGCTCTGGTGATCGTGCTGGCTCTACCCATCTCCTATTTTCTGAAGCTACTGGTTGACCAGCAGTTTGAACAAGAATTAGGGATTGAACTAGGGCTTGGTGTCAGCTGGACAACCGTACTTTCAGGCTGTTTTGTATACGGCGTTTTTTATGTTATTCAGCTGCTAATGATCCGTTCGGCTGTTAAAAAGGCAATCAGTCTGTCTTAAGACTATTCGTATGAAAATGCTTAATTTTTTGTTAAAATGCACGTATTTACCAAGTAGTTTGGCCTCTTTGTTAAATTTGGTTCGTTATTTGAAACATATGAGCTATTCATTAATAAGTACGCTATGATCTTAAAAACGTGGTTTATTACGTTAATTGTTGTTGCAAGCATGAGTGGGGTGTTTGCCCAGAACTTTACATATACTTTAAAAGTGAAAGGTCTTGCTGCAGGTCAGGATGTGTATCTAGCCAACTATTTTGGTGATAGACTCTACTACTACGACACGGCAAAATCGGAAACGGGAGTCGTCAAATTTGAGAGAAACGATATTAAAGGGGGAGTTTATGCCATTGTTCTACCCGGACCGAAAACGTTTGAAATTATTCTAAGTGAGGATGAGCAAAAAGTTGTTCTTGAAACCGACACTGCCGATTTCGTGAAATCCATGAAGGTCATTAAATCAGATGAGAATAAAGCATTTTATACCTATTTCAATTATTTAAGCGC
Organism: Flavobacteriales bacterium; assembly: GCA_014239715.1. Next base: position 417 of record JAAZYJ010000116.1, on the reverse strand, counting down.
TATGCAAAAGAAGGCTGCTCCATTGCGAAGCAAAAAGGATCAGACTTCAAAAGATAAGCTACAGGCCTATGACAAAGAAGTAAAAGCGTATCAAAAAAAGCTGGCAGACGATAATAAAGACAATCTATTTGGAGCGATTATTTCAATGAGCCTGGATCCTGAAGTGCCAAAAGAGCTGATCGGTGACACAACGAAGCAAATGGAACGGTATCAGTTCTACAAGAACCATTATTTTGACAATTACCGGCTGAACGATGCCCGGATTGTAAGAACGCCTATTTTCGCGAAAAAACTGAAGTACTTTTTTGAAAAGGTATGCATACAACATCCCGATTCAGTCCTGCAAGAGGCTTTTAGCTTGATCGATCAGCTTCCCGAGGGGTCGGACCTATTCAAATACGTTGTACACACTTTGAC
>JAAZYJ010000192.1 GCA_014239715.1 Flavobacteriales bacterium | reverse complement strand
GGCAGATAGTTTCGAGCGTGCCACAGGAGAAGACGGGATGGGCGAGGCCATGAGAGATTTTGCAGATTTTTTTGGCGAAAAATTAGAAATTCTTCCGCCGTCAGGAAGGTTTGAAAAGTAGGGGGTTAAAAAACCTCATTTGTTTCGTGGATGAAGTGCAATAGCTCTTCTCTTCCGATGCTGGTAACTGCTGAAGTACAGAAATATTTGGGCATAAATTCCCAAGTGGTGAGCATTTCTTTTTCATAAGCATGGATCTGTTTCTCAATGTCTTTGCTCTCTTTTTTATCCGTTTTGGTAAATACAATTACGAATGGAATTTCCTTTGCGCCAAGCCATTCCATGAATTCCAGATCAATTTTTTGTGCCGGAATTCGCGAATCGACCAGAACAAATACGCCCATTAGATTTTGTCGGTTCTTTAAGTACTGATAAGTGAACCCTTGCCATTTGTTCCTGTCTTTTTTTGACACTTTCGCGTAGCCATATCCCGGCAGGTCGACCAGGTACCAGCTTTCATTGATCATAAAGTGATTGATAAGCTGCGTTTTTCCGGGGGTCCCTGAAATTTTAGCCAGCTTATTCCGATTGCACAACATGTTAATGAGCGAGCTTTTACCAACATTTGATCGCCCGATAAATGCATATTCAGGCATGTTAGGTTCTGGAAGTTTGTTTACATCGGTATTGCTAATCACAAAAGCTGCAGAGGTGATCTCCATACTGCAAAATTACGTGAAGGAAATTAGAATGTGCATGTTCTTGGCAATTTTAAATTCAAAATGACAAATGCCGTTCGGATTTTTCAGGATATACATCAGAAATTGTAACGAGAATACCCGATTCTTCAACATTCCCAAAGTCTTCATTAACACATGTGCCGAATGTTTTCATCGTTGCGGACAAAGACATGTATTGATTGATTAGTGGTGGAACCGTCTCTTCTCTGGCTTTCACAAATCGGGAAAGAAGTTTGTATGCTTCTTTATAATCAAGGCCACGGATCATTCTGATGAATTTCGCGTTATTCTGATTGTAGATCAGTGGTGTTTTTGGAGTGACCAGATCATCATTATCCGGGAAAAAGTGATGCATGAAAGACAACAATGCGTTTCTGGCCTCTTTATCGTACGAAGGATACATCGTAACCTTTCCATAAAAGTATTTAACGTGCTTGTGTTTTAACACAAGCGCGCCTAGACCATCCCACAAATTATCCAATGCAAAAATTCCTTTTCTCGGATTTTGGCTGGGTTGATATGCCGGTTGAACCCAGGAACGACCAAGCTCAATAGTATATGGCAGATATTCATTTATGAACTGCTCTGAAAAGTGGAAATAATGAGCCGTTGACAGGTGGGTTTGAAAGAGATTTGCATCAACGAGTTTTGCACAGTCTATAAACCGATAGCCACTTACAATTTCATCATCTTCAGGCGAATATACAATGAGCTGATCATAGCAAATATCCGCAGTATCGCCGTCGTCTATATCTGTTGGTTTTCCGGTGCCTCCGCCGGACATCGCAAAAGTCAATTCACGCAGCCGACCGATTTCCTGCATTACATTCGGGGCGTTATGGTGGTTGACAATATAGATGTCGTTATCCAATTTGTTCGTCTTACGTACCCACCTTTCTTTTGTAAGTTCACTTTTAAGAACGGTCCGATCGATAGGGGGTATGATATAACTTAGGTCTTCGCTCATTTTACATTGTCCTATTCAGGCTTTAGCATATATACTTGTTCCTTTACCCATTGCGCCCATTCTAGGTCTTTCTTGGATGCGTCAAACGTCACCGGGTCGATGGGCTTTCCATATGTAATACGTATAGTAGCATTTTTTTGTTTAAAAAGTTCGTCTGCCAGATATAACATTTCAATGTTCATTTTGATCCCAATTTTTGTTCTGAAGTTTGCCAGGTTGTAGAAAAATTTGGTCAGCTCTCCGTCCAGATGGACAGGGATCACCGGTTTGTTGTATTTCTTGGAGCGCGATACGAAGGCCTTTTTCCATTCCAGGTCCACCACCTTTTTCTTGCTTCTTCTGCTGACCAATCCTGCGGGGAAAATGAAAATGGCCTGATCTGAAGCGAAAAGCTCTTCCAGGTCTTGCAAAGATTGCTTGCTGTTTGTACCATGCTTATTCACTCCGGCAAAGATTCCGCTTAAGTTTTTCAAGCTCAATAGTAGGTCATTGACAATGAATTTGACATCCTTTCTGTGATTTCCGATCGAATGAATTATTGAGAGAGCATCCATACCCCCTAAAGGGTGATTCACGACAAATATTGCGCCACCGGAAATCGGTATATTTTCAATTCCTGCGTTTACAACATTGATCTCGAAACGATTGATGATCTCATTGCAAAATTCATAGTCGTGAAGATGCTTGTTTTCTTCCAGAACTCGATTAATTTCATCCTGATGTAGTTTTCGCTTCAGGTAGTTCATCAGGAACTTGGGTGTCCATTTTAATGCTTTCGGATTCTTCTCGGCAATGAGTCGCTCAACATCAATGAATTTCTTGTTCTCTTCTTGCATTTGAACACTTGTGTTTGAGTTAAATCATTCCTGTCATAGCAAAGCCTAAAGTGAACAAAAGTTGTCGTATCCTTTCAGTATCGCACTAGCATTGCTAATTGTTTGGGCTTGATAAGATCCGATTTGGAAGATTAAAAATACCAAAAAAACGAACAAATTAGGAGCGAAATGGAGATGTTCTTTAACAACTGACTGTGAATTCTTTTTTTCCACTTTGTCCCACTAAAAATATATTATGTTAAAAACTCTGTATCCCTTGATACATAAGGGATTTTTGATTTTTATGAAACTTGTGTTATACTTGTAACGTTCAAAGTTATCCACAAAGTGGAATGAAGTGGTATTTTGTGGGAAAATTTTAGATATTTTTACCATTAATAAAGTTTACGCTAGATGACGGGTTTTATCGGAGAATATAATTGCAAGCTGGATGCCAAGGGGAGGCTTAGTCTTCCTGCTGGTTTACGGAAGCAGTTAGACCCCTCTGATCAAGAACAGTTTGTCGTCAACCGTGGGCTAAGTGGGAACCTGAATCTCTATCCGTTAAGTGAATGGACCAGGGTGATGGACAAGCTTAGAAAGCTAAACCGGTTTAATGCGAAAAATCTAAAATTTGTTCGAATGTTTCAACAAGGAGCTATGCAGATAGCGATCGATTCCAATGGTCGTTTACTGATTCCAAAGAGCCTTATGAAACACGCTGGTATCTCTAAAGAGATTGTTCTGTCAGCCAATATTGATCAGTTTGAGATTTGGGATAAAGGTTCCTATAACAAGTTGATTAAAGAAGATTGGAGCGAATTCGCCGATTTGGCGGAGGAGGTGATGGGGAATCTTGGTGGCGATGACGAATAGTCGCGGCTATCATATACCAGTTCTTTTACATGATGCAGTTAATGGCTTAAAAATTATTCCGGAAGGAGTGTACGTAGATGTGACGTTCGGAGGCGGCGGGCACGCTAAAGAGGTGCTGGAAAAATTGAGTGATGGAAAATTAGTGGGCTTTGATCAGGATTCGGATGCTGAGCGAAATTTGCCGGATACGGACAACTTTATTTTCGTACCGCAAAATTTCAGATATCTCAAAAATCATCTCAGGTTACACGGATTGATTCCGATCAATGGAGTTCTTGCTGATCTAGGTGTTTCCTCTTGGCAGTTTGACAAAGAAGATCGGGGGTTCTCTTATCGCTTCGATGGGCCTTTGGACATGAGAATGGCTCGGTCCGGAAAGGTTACGGCGGCAGATATACTGAATGAGTATGATGCAGAAAAGCTCACAAAGGTCTTTCGTGAATTCGGAGAAGTGAAAGAGGCTTATTCTTTGGCGAAAAGAATGGAAATAGTCCGCCAGGATAAACCTTTTGAACATACCAAACAGTTGAACGACTTACTTGAAGATTTCAATCACAATGGGAAGAAAGTTCAATTCAAAGCAAAGGTTTTTCAGGCACTTCGAATTGAAGTGAACGAGGAGATCAAGGCAATTAAGGAAATGTTAGAAGCTTCGGCGGAAGTGCTGAAACCCGGAGGCCGATTAGTGGTTATCTCCTATCACTCGCTTGAAGATCGAATAGTTAAAAATTTCATGAAGAAAGGAAAGTTCGAGGGTGATGTTGAAAAAGACTTTTATGGCAATCAGATCAAACCTTTCAAGGAAATAACACGCAAGCCCATTCTGCCATCACAAGAAGAAATTGACAGTAATCCAAGGGCAAGAAGTGCAAAACTTAGAGTTGCCGAGAGAATAGAGGATAAAACAAAAAAAGGAATGCAAATAGGATGAGTATTTGGAAAAGGACAAGCAAAGGTAAAAAGGGGAGTTCTGACAAGCCCAAAAAGAGAAAGATCTCAATTGGAAAGCCGATTAAAGATCTGGTTTCAGGAGAATTCCTGGGGAGTCGCCTTGTCGAAAGGAACTTGCCTTTTCTGGGTTATTTAACTGTGCTGATGCTGTTCTATATAGGCTATCAGTATTATGTGGACAACAGCGTTAGGGAGCAAACAAAGCAGGATAGGGAGTATGCTGAGCTGTATTCGAAATTACAGTCGCTGACTGAAGAGTTTAATAGCTACAGTTTGCAAACTACAGTGGCTGAAGGAACTGCAGCAATTGGAATGTATGAGTCAGTAGACCCGCCGATCGTAATTCCTTTTACCAAAGGGGAAATTAAAGAGTGAGTAAGGACAAGGACATATTGATCAGAATTTATGTGGTGTACATATTGATTGTGCTATTTGGGGCTGGCGTCATAGTTAAGCTTTTTCATGTTCAGTTTTCGGGAGGAAGTGCACTTCAGTCAGAAGCGAATCAACTTATCTATGATATGCGTACGATCGAGGCTCCAAAGGGCAATATCTATGCCGCTGATGAGCAAAAGCTGGCTTTGGCAATATCTGTTCCTCGATATAATGTAGCAATTGACCCTGTGTGTATACAGCAAAAGCTCTGGGATGAAAAGATTGATTCACTTTCAATAATGCTGTCCGGATTGTTTCCTGAAAAAGAACCACAGGAATGGAAGAGTAAACTTGAAATCAAAAGAAGGGACACGGTTCAATACGTCCTTGTCAAGAATAAGGTGAATTATTCGAGCCTGCAAAAGATCAAGCGATTCCCAATTTTGAGAAAAGGTAAATACAAGGGAGGGCTGATCATTGTTCCTGTCAATGAACGAGTGCTTCCCTATAAGCAGCTTGCCAAAAGAACCATCGGTTATGTCAGGGTCAGCCTTGAAGACTCAAACTATGTTGGCCTTGAGGGTGCATACAGAAACGAGTTGCAGGGAAGAGATGGCCGGATGCTCATGAAGAAGATCGTAGGTAATCAGTGGAAACCGGTGCAAGATGAGCTTTCCATTGACCCGATCAATGGTAATGATGTTTATACCACCATAGATATAAATATTCAGGATGTAGCCGAATCGGCATTGCGCAAGCAGCTCGAACTGCAACAGGCGGCCAGAGGTTGTGCAATTTTAATGGAGGTCGAAACAGGTCATATTAAGGCTATAGCCAATCTGGAAAGAGCAGGCGACAGCAACTATTATGAGATGTATAATATGGCAGTCGGAAGGAGATCTGAACCTGGATCAACATTTAAGCTTGCCTCGCTAATGGTGGCTTTGGATGATGATAAGATCCGAATTACTGACTCGGTTGACGCAACCGGAAAATACACCTACTTCCGGGGTACACAATACGAAAGTGTCTTGCGAGACTCAAAGCATGACGGATATGGAAAGATCACGTTGAAAAGGGCCTTTGAAGTTTCATCCAATGTTATTTCGAAAGTAATTGATGATAACTATAAAGAAGATGCACAGTCCTTTATTAACGGCCTAAAAAGAATAGGTATCCATAAGAAGCTGGGGGTTGAAATTTCAGGCGAACGGAACCCCTATATCAAGGAAGCAGATCAGCTTGACTTTTCGGGGATAACCTTGCCTTGGATGGCCATTGGCTATGAATTGGAGCAAACGCCTCTGCAAACACTGACATTTTATAATGCAGTAGCGAATGAAGGAAGAATGGTCAAGCCTCAGTTTGTTAAGGAGATCAGAGATGGCGACAGGGTTGTTAAAAAGTTTCAAACGAAGGTGCTCAATGAACAGGTCTGTAAGCCGGAAACACTAAAAGATGTTCAGCTAATGCTCAAGGGTGTAGTTAAAAATGGTACGGCCAGGAACATAAGAACCCGGGGGTTTGACATTGCAGGAAAAACAGGGACTGTGCAGCTAATTGACGACAACGGTGAATATTCAGATAAGCACCAGGCGTCATTCTGTGGCTACTTCCCGGCCGATGCGCCAAAGTATTCATGCATTGTACTGATACAAGGCCCTACCAAAGACATCTATGGGTCGGTAGTTTCCGGAAATGTATTCAAGGAAATAGCAGATAAGGTATATGCAAGTACTATCGAGATCAACCAGGATCGAGAGGAGCCAATTGCAAATGAGCTGTTCTTACCTAAGTCGAAATATGGATGTAAATCAGAGCTGGTAAAGGTGCTCGATGAGCTCCGGGTTCCGATTCTGGATGATGCTAACGAATCAGATTTCGTGGTTACTACTTCCATGCAGGAAGAGGTTAAGATCGAAAATAGAAAAGTAAGAAATGATAGAATTCCGAATGTAGTGGGTATGGGATTGATCGATGCATTGAACTTGCTGGAAAACAAAGGGCTGCATGTCAGAATAGAAGGTAGTGGGACGGTTAAAAAACAGTCGATTACAAGTGGTGCTCCATTGGTGAAAGGTGCCACAATAACAATTCAACTGAGCTAATGAGGTTATTGAAAGACATAATATATGGAGTGAGGATCGAGAATGTAATAGGTTCTACAAACGTTGCTGTTGAGGGAATCGCATACGATTCAAGACAAATGATGCAGTTCGGAATGTTTGTAGCAATTCCGGGAACTCAAGTTGACGGGCACAAGTTTATTGACGTGGCTGTTTCAAATGGGGCAATTGCCGTGCTGTGCGAACAATTGCCTGAAAACCTGAATGTCGGCATCACGTACATCGTGGTTCAAAGTGCTTCCATCGCTTTGGGTGTGGTAGCGTCTAACTTTTACAATAACCCTTCCAATCACCTTAAATTAATTGGCGTTACAGGAACCAATGGGAAAACAACATCGGCAACACTGATGTACAATCTCTATAGGATGATGGGATATAAAGTGGGGTTGCTGTCAACGGTGATCAACAAGATTCATAATGAACCGGTCGAAGCTACACACACTACTCCTAATGCCATTGACGTGCACAGAATGTTGCAAGAGATGGTTGAAAAAGGATGCTCTTTTTGTTTCATGGAAGTCTCCAGCCATGCAGTGACGCAAAATCGCATTGCAGGGCTTAATTTTGCAGGAGGTGTTTTTACAAATATCACACACGAACACCTGGATTATCACGGTTCTTTTGACAATTATATCAGTGCGAAAAAAGGATTTTTTGACGTTTTATCAAAGGATGCATTTGCTCTTGTCAACGCAGATCAGATACATGGTGATACCATGGTACAGGATTCAAAGGCCAAGGTGTATACATATGGTATAAATTCGGTCGCCGATTACAAAGCAAAAATTCTTGAGAATCAGTTCAATGGTCTTCATCTGAACATTGATGGCCAGGATCTATATTCAAAACTCATTGGTGGGTTCAACGCCTACAATATACTGGCGGCGTATGGTACAGCGGTTCTGTTGGGACAGGAAAAACTGGATGTGCTGACCACGATTTCTAATCTGAATTCTGTCGAAGGCAGGTTCGAATACCTCCGGTCTGCCAAAGGTGTAATGGGAATAGTGGATTACGCACACACGCCGGATGCTTTAGAAAATGTACTCAAAACGATCAAGGATATCCGGACCGGAAATGAAATGGTAATTACTGTTGTGGGTTGCGGTGGAGACAGAGATAAAGGAAAAAGACCACTCATGGCTAAAATAGCTTGTCAGTTTTCCGACCAGGTCATATTCACTTCTGACAATCCCAGGTCTGAGGACCCAAACTCTATCATAGAAGAGATGCAAAAAGGGGTAGAGCCTATTGATTACAAGAAAACAGTGTCCATTCCCAGCAGGAAAGAAGCGATCAAAATGGCTGTGTCCATTGCTCATGCTGGAGACATCCTCCTGATAGCCGGAAAAGGACATGAGAATTATCAAATTATCGGTGATGAAACCGTGCCGTTTGATGACATGGAAATATTAAATGAAACGCTAAAAGTATTGGATAAATAATGTTCTATCATCTATTTACATATCTACAGGAACAAGGCTATGATTTTCCGGGTATCGGCTTGTTCGACTATATATCCTTCAGAGCCGCTATGACGATAGTAGCATCGTTGCTTATATCCATGGTTTTTGGTAAACGTTTGATCAGGCTGTTACACAAAAAACAAGTAGGCGAGTCCGTTCGTGACCTTGGGCTTGATGGACAAAAGGAAAAGGAGGGCACGCCCACAATGGGAGGGCTGATCATTTTGGGTGCCATTATGATCCCAACGATCCTGTTTGCCAAGCTAGACAATATATACACCATTACGATGCTTTTGGCAACGGTTTGGCTAGGTCTAATAGGGTTTCTGGATGATTACATAAAAGTGTTCAAGAAAAACAAAAAAGGATTAGCCGGTAAGTTCAAAGTGGTCGGGCAGATTGGGGTAGGGATCATTGTTGGCTCTTTGTTGTATTTCCACCCTAACGTAACGATCAAAGAAAAGGTCGTTCCGAGCCAGTTTGAATCAGCAATTTCGGATTTGGGGTCGAACGTAATTGAAAGTAATGATGGCGCGGTGGTGTATGGAGAGGAGCAAAAATCAAGCGGTACGACACTCCCGTTTGTGAAGAACAACGAGTTCAATTATGAGTGGTTGTTGCCAGAGAGCTTAAAGTCGTATACCTGGGTCGTATTTATAATCATGACCATCATAATAGTTACCGCGGTTTCAAATGGGGCAAATATGACCGACGGACTGGATGGCTTGGCAACCGGTTCTTCTGCTATAATTGGAATTACTCTGGCAATTTTTGCGTACGTGTCCGGCAATGCAATTTTCGCTGATTACCTAAACATCATGTATATACCGAATTCCGGTGAGCTGGTGATCTTCATTTCCTCTTTCATCGGTGCTTGTGTAGGGTTTTTGTGGTACAACGCCTACCCGGCAAAAGTATTCATGGGCGATACAGGGTCGTTGGCCATTGGAGGTATCATCGCCACATTCGCCATTGCGATCAGAAAAGAACTCATCATCCCTGTTTTCTGCGGGATTTTCTTGATCGAAAACCTGTCAGTAATGATGCAGGTTGCCTATTTCAAATACACAAAAAAGAGATCCCCGACAGGAGAGGGGAAAAGAATTTTCAGGATGGCGCCGTTGCACCATCATTACCAGAAAAAAGGAATGCATGAAGCAAAGATAGTAGCCAGGTTTTGGATCGTTGGAGTCCTGCTGGCCATTCTTTCCATCGTGACATTGAAACTAAGATAGTTCCCGAAAAGTCGGGGTCAAATGGATGAAATAAAAAAAATAGCAGTGCTCGGCGGAGGAGAAAGTGGAGTGGGGGCAGCTGTTTTAGCAAAGAAACAAGGGTTTGAAGTTTTTCTCTCTGATCATGGAGAGATCGCTGAAAAATACCGAATCGTTCTTTCAAATCATGAAATTGAATGGGAGCAGAACAAGCATTCTGAGTCTAAGATCATTCTGGCATGCGAGGTAATCAAAAGTCCGGGGATTTCAGATGATACACCTCTTGTCAAAAGACTAGCTGAACTAAAGATCCCGGTTATCTCGGAAATTGAATTTGCAGGTAGATATACCGATGCATTTATGATCTGTGTTACAGGAAGCAATGGCAAAACAACCACTGCGATGCTGATATACCATATCCTGAAAAAGGCACAGCTGAATGTTGGTCTGGCTGGTAATGTTGGCCAAAGCTTGGCCGGTCAGGTTGCGGCTGAAGATTTCGACTATTACGTGGTCGAGCTGAGCAGCTTTCAGCTGGATGGTATGTATGAATTCAGAGCAAACATGGCAATTCTGCTGAATATCACTCCTGATCACTTAGATCGATATGGTGGTGAGTTTCAACGATACGTCGACTCAAAATTCCGAATCATTCAAAATCAAACAGAAAACGACTATTTCATCTATTGGGCAGACGACCCGGTGATAAAAGACGAAATAGGTAAAAGAGAAATTAAAGTAAATAAGCTCCCTTTTAGCGATCGACAGAAGATCGAAGAAGGAGCGTGGATAGAAAACGAACAATTAATTATAAACCTAAACAACAACAAATTAACTATGTCAATACACGATTTAGCACTGCAGGGCAAACACAATGGTCAAAACTCAATGGCCAGTGGTATTGCCGCTCGAGTATTGGAGATCAGAAAGGAGATTATTCGAGAGAGCCTTTCTGATTTTCAAAATGTCGAGCACCGATTGGAATTCGTTGCACGAGTTCATGGGATCGAATTCATTAATGATTCTAAAGCCACTAATGTCAACTCAACCTGGTACGCTTTGGAGAGTATGAGCAAGCCTGTGGTATGGATCGTTGGTGGAGTCGATAAAGGAAACGACTATGACATGCTGAGAGACTTGGTAACCAGTAAAGTAAAAGCAATTGTATGCCTTGGAAAAGACAATAGTAAGATCCTGAAAGCTTTCGATGGTAAAATTGAAACAATTGTTGAAGCCGAAACGGCCATGGATGCGGTGGGATTAAGCTATCAATTTGCCAAGAAAGGTGAAATTGTCCTTCTGTCACCAGCCTGCGCAAGTTTTGATCTGTTTGATGATTATGAGGATCGGGGGAACAAATTTAAAAGGGCAGTAAAAGCACTCTAAAAAATAATGGATATGAAGGAGCAAGTGAAAATAAATAAGTTGATAGACCAATTGCTTAAAGCAAGAGAAAAAGGCATGTCTACATTCGGTGAAATTGCTCACAGGTTGGAGTCATGTAATGAAATTGACGGGGTTGAATACATCAATGATTCAAAGGCGACAGATCTCGATTCTGCCTATTATTCGCTGGAACTAATGAATAAACCGGTTGTTTGGATCATCGGGTCAACCGATGTGGTGAATGACTACACCATTTTTAATAAGCTGGTCAAGTTCAAGGTTAAAACAATTGTTTGTTTCGGTAATCCGGAAACAAAGATCAAATATTCTTTTGCCAACCTGGTAGATATTTACTCTCACAAAAGTTCGTTGAGTGAGGCGGTAAAATTTGCACATGAAGTATCAAAAGAAGGCGACGCAGTGCTGTTCTCTCCGGCTTGTTCTAGCTATGATCTGTTTGAAGATTACAGAGATAGAGGGAGTCAATTCAGATTGTTCGTAGAGCAAATGAAAAATGGTTAATTCGTTTTTGAAATATTTGAATGGCGATAAGGTCATCTGGATGATCGTTATCATATTGTCTTTGTGTTCCATTGTTGTGGCTTACAGTGCTAGCTCCAATATGGCATATAGACTGGCTGACGGAGATGCCACCTCATTTTTATTCAAGCATATGATGCTCGTGATTGCAGGGTTTACGATCATGATCGTTGTGCATAGAATAAAATTCAGTTTGTTTTCAAGAGCGTCACAGCTGGGCGTATACATCGCCGCAATATTGCTTGTCGTAACTTTAGTGTTCGGTGTAAACAAAGGCAATGCGTCACGTTGGATAATGGGTTTTCAACCATCTGATTTTGCCAAACTCGTTTTGCTGATCTATGTCGCTAGAATTCTGGCTATCAAGAAGTCAGACATTCAGACATTCAAAGGGTTATTGCCGGCCTTGCTGCCCATTGCAATTATCTGTGGTCTCATTTTGCCGGCTGATTTTTCGACCGCAGCTTTGTTATTTGTAAGCTGCCTGGTTCTGCTCTATGTGGGTGGGGCGAAATTTAAACATTTGTCGCTGATAGTTGCTGGCTGTGTTGCTACATTTGGACTGCTTCTGCTTATCAATATCGCAGTGCCCGGGATGCTTCCGAGGGCAGACACCTGGAGTGAAAGGGTGGTTGATTTTTTTACAGGAACATCTGAGGATAATTACCAGTCTACTCAAGCTCAAATGGGAATTGTGAACGGAGGGGTGATCAACTTTCAGCCGGGAGGAGGCTCAATTAAAAATGATATTTTCTCTGCACAGTCAGACTTTGTTTACTCAACAATAGTTGAGGAATTTGGTGTGTTGCTGGGTGGCTTGGGCTTAATTCTGCTCTACCTTATTCTGTTTTACAGGTGCCTGAAACTATCAGCAAGAGCAAAAAATAAATTTGGGGCTTATGTAGCCTTCGGCCTGAGTTTTATTCTGGTGTTGCAAGCAATGGTAAACATGGGGGTAGGCTCGACACTTCTTCCGGTAACAGGACAGCCTCTGCCACTTGTTAGTATGGGTGGAACATCCATTTTCTTTTCTTGCATATCGATCGGAATTATTCTTAGCATCAGTCATTCCATCGAAAAATCGGAAGGGGGTAGGCTTGGCTGAACTTAGAGTGATCGTAAGTGGTGGTGGAACAGGAGGACACATATTCCCTGCCATAGCAATAGCAGATTCAATTAAAGCTGAGTATCCTGATGCAGCTATATTGTTTGTCGGTGCCAATGGCAAAATGGAAATGGAAAAGGTCCCTGCAGCCGGTTATCAGATCAAGGGCTTGAATATCGTTGGGCTGCAAAGACGAATAACGCTTAAAAATCTTGCCGTCCCATTCAAATTGATGGCCAGCCTTAAGGCAGCAAAACAAATTGTTAAAGAATTCAACCCCGATGTGGCAGTTGGAGTTGGTGGGTATGCAAGTGGCCCATTGCTGAAAGTGGCAAGTAAACATGGAGTAGCTACTGTATTGCAGGAGCAAAATTCTTACCCCGGGCTAACCAATAAGCTGCTTGCAAAAAAAGCCAAAAAGATCTGTGTGGCCTATGAAAACATGGATAGATTCTTTCCCGCCAATAAGATCGTGTTAACCGGAAACCCTGTTCGGAAAAGGGTTGTTGATATTCAGGGAAAAAAAGATGAAGCGATTACAGCATTTGGGTTGGATGCAAAAAAAGACACTCTTTTGGTCATAGGCGGAAGCTTAGGAGCAAGAACCATAAATATGGCAATTAAAGCTGCTTTGCCACTTTTTAAGAAACGAGATCTGCAGGTTTTATGGCAAACAGGAAAGACTTATTCTGAGGACATGAAAGCGGCTTCAAGTGAATTTGGGTATGACGGTATCCACCCTCAGGCGTTCATAACTAGCATGGATTTAGCGTATTCTGTAGCAGATTGTATCGTATCTAGAGCAGGAGCTATCTCTATTTCTGAATTATGCCTGATTAAAAAACCGGTGATATTGGTGCCTTCACCTAATGTTTCCGAAGATCATCAAACTAAAAACGCGATGGCTCTGGTGGACAAAAAGGCCGCGATATTGGTGGAAGATGTGGTGGCGGTTGAGAAGCTGGGAACAGAGATCATACGGTTGTTTGATGATGAAGAACAACAGATCGAATTGAGTAATAATATAGCTGCAATGGGCAAGATCAATGCCGCTGATGCTATAAGAAATGAGATAATAAACTTGTGTAGAAAAGATTGAATTTAGAGGGCAAAAATAGAGCATACTTAATTGGTATCGGAGGAATCGGAATGAGTGCCATTGCCCGATACCTCAATAGTAAAGGTATGCAAGTTGCAGGGTACGACAAGGTTTCCTCTGTGCTGACCGATCAAATGACCAAAGAGGGAATAGACATTCACTTTGTAGATGATACGGGTCTTTTACCGTTTTGGGCTCAAGAAAAAAATGACGATGCATTATTCGTTTATACTCCTGCCATTCCCGAAGATCACAAGGAGCTAAATTTTATAAAGAACCTTGGCTATAAAGTATATAAACGTTCTGAAATATTAGGGTTAATTACTGAACAGTCGTTCACTGTTGCAGTTGCCGGAACACATGGAAAAACAACAACCGCATCTATATTAGCTCATGTTTTAACGGAAACCGGCTACGGCTGCAGTGCTTTCCTGGGAGGAATTGCTACCAATTATAATTCCAATGTTCTTATTGATCAAGGATCAGAAACAGTTGTGGTAGAAGCTGATGAATACGACAGGTCATTCTTATCACTTTTCCCCGACGTTGCCATTGTAACGTCCATGGATGCGGATCATCTTGATGTTTATGGAGAGAAAGGAAATTTGGTCGAGTCGTTTGGACTTTTTATTGGGCAGCTGAAAAATAGAGGCAAACTAATTCGCAAGGCAGAACTGGATATTGAACAAGGCATTACCTATTCAATCACTATGCAGGCGGATTATCAAGCCCTTGATGTGCGAGTGGAGGAGGGGTCTTATCTATTCAATTTAAAACATCCTGATGGAGTGATCGAAAATGTGTCGGTTGGTCTTCCGGGTGGGCACAATATTGAAAATGCAATTGCTGCTTTTTCAGTTGCCTCTGAGCTCGGAATTGAACGATCAAGAATAGTCCACGCTTTGTCTTCTTTCAAGGGAGTCAAAAGAAGATTTGAATACCATATTAGGTCGAATCGACTCATCTACATTGATGATTATGCGCACCATCCGGAGGAATTAAAGGCTTGTATACGGAGTGTTAAAGAGCTTTATCCAGGTAAAAAAATAACTGGAATATTTCAACCACATCTATACTCGAGAACGCGAGATTTTGCGGATGGATTTGCAGAAAGCCTTTCCGAATTAAATGAGGTAATACTTCTCGAGATATATCCGGCAAGAGAAATGCCAATTGAAGGGGTTTCGTCTCAAATGTTACTGAATAAAATATCGGGAACGAACAAGGCCTTGCTTCAGAAGAAGGAAGTGATCGACGACTTGAAAGATCGGGAACTGGAGGTGTTATTAACGCTGGGTGCAGGAGATATCGACCAGCTTGTCGAACCCATAAAAACTGAATTAGAAGCACATATTTCATGAAGAAACTAGTCAAAATAGGAGGGTGGATCGTGTTTGTAGCTGCAATTGGCGTTGTATTAGGTTTTGCTAAATCTCATCACAAACAGATTCCTTGCGATGTTCCGTCAGTTGTGATTCATCATGACTCGGGTTTCGACTTTGTAACAGAGGAAATGGTTCTGGAAAGACTCAGAAATATCGGATATAATTTTACCGGTGAACATCTATGTGAGGTTGATCTCCCGCGGATCTAACAAGAGATAGTAAAGATAGCGGGTGTTGATCGTGTTGAATCATTCGTTTATCTCAACGGAGATCTTGTGATAGATGTTAAGCAACGAAGGCCGATCGTCAGGATAATAAATGATTCTGGAGCAAGCTTTTATGTGGATGACGAGGGGAATTCGATGCCTCTTTCAGAGCAATGCCACGCAAAGGTCCCGGTTATAACCGGCTGTTTTAATGAGCCTACGAACATAAATGCAATAGAGGCTGAGTCTTTGGATTCCAACAGTCAGATCACACTTCTCGACGAAATGTTCAGAGTTGCATCATGTATCGATGAAAATGATTTTTGGAAAAATCAAATAGTGCAGATTTATGTGAATTGTGACAAAGAATTCGAATTAATTCCGAGGGTTGGAAATCAAAGAATCCTTTTCGGACCTGCTAGGAAGGTAAAGGACAAGTTTAAGAAACTGGAAATATTTTACAAAAATGGAATAAGGCCGGAACAGCTAAATCTATATGACACGCTGACGGTCAAATATAAAGGTCAAATAGTTTGCTCAAAAAAATAATGAATATGGATGCACCAGAAATAATAGTCGGTTTAGACATTGGAACAACGAAAATTGCTTGCTTGGTCGGAAGAAGAACAGAGCATGGGAAAATTGAAATTCTCGGTATGGGGAAATCAGAGTCCGTGGGGGTTACCCGTGGAGTCGTTTCGAACATTGAGAAGACAGTTCAGTCGATCAGGTCTGCTGTTGAAGAAGCGGAGATCCGGTCCGGAGTGGATATTAATATTGTTAATGTTGGAATTGCTGGTCAGCACATAAAAAGTCTCCAACATCGCGGGATGATCACTAGAGATAGTATTGAAGACGAGATCGATCGAAGTGACGTGGACCAGCTGATCGAAGACATGTATAAGCTGGTAATGATGCCAGGTGAAGACATTATTCATGTGCTGCCACAGGATTACATCGTTGATCGTGAGCCAAGCATCAAAGATCCGATCGGAATGTCCGGTATACAGCTAGAAGGGAACTTCCACATCATTACAGGACAAATTGCTGCAGCAAAGAACATATACAAATGCATCAACAAGGCAGGACTGGAGGTCGCAGATCTGATCCTGGAACCTTTAGCATCTTCTTCCTCGGTGCTCAGTGAAGAAGAAAAGGAAGCGGGAGTAGTGTTGGTTGATATTGGCGGTGGAACCACGGATATCGCAATCTTTCAGGATGGAATAATCAGACATACAGCAGTCATACCATTTGGAGGAAATATAATTACGGAAGACATAAAGGAGGGCTGCACCATTATGCATAGACAGGCAGAATTGCTGAAAGTAAAATTTGGAGCCGCCCTGCCTTCAACAAAACAGGAAAACGAAATTGTATGCATTCCGGGACTAAGGGGTAGAGATCCGAAGGAGATAACCGTGAAAAACCTGTCGAGCATAATAAACGCACGAATGTCAGAGATCATAGAGCATGTTTATTATGAGATCAAAAATTCAGGATTTGAGAAGAAACTGATCGGTGGTATTGTGGTCACGGGGGGAGGGTCCCAGCTGAAGCACATTACACAGTTGTTTGAGTATGT
>JAAZYJ010000069.1 GCA_014239715.1 Flavobacteriales bacterium | reverse complement strand
GCTGACGTAGCTGCGCACCTTTTGATCGAGGTGGATGGTAGCGACATGGACCTGTTGTTTAAGGAATGTGAAGTGTTAACCGAGACTCTAGAGGAGTTTGGTTGTGGTGAGATCATGTTTGCAGACTCTCAAGCACAAAAAGATACATTGTGGAAGTTAAGGCGCAGTGTTGCTGAAGCGGTTAAAGCCAACTCAACCTACAAAGAGGAGGATACTGTTGTTCCCAGATACGAGCTTCCGAAATTACTCAAAAAGGTAAAGGAAATAGGAGGGGAGTTTGGTTTCCAATCGGTTTGTTATGGACATGCCGGCGACGGAAATCTGCACATTAACATCATCAAAGGAGACCTCACAGACGAACAGTGGGAAGGTGAATTGCCGATAGCCATAAAAGAACTTTTTGAATATACCGTATCGTTAGGCGGCACCTTGTCAGGTGAACACGGAATAGGCTATGTGCAAAAAGAGTACATGAGTGTAGCGTTCAGCGATGTACATCTGGATCTAATGAAAGGGATCAAAAAGCTTTTCGACCCAAAAGGTATAATGAATCCGGGTAAAATATTTCCACAGTAATATTCCAAGCTAAAAAAAAGCCCTCAATTAACGTAAGGGCTTTCATAGAGTGTTGTGTTCACCTATCTATTGAATTCCATGCATTAGCTTGGTCAACGGTTTGCTAATAAAACAGAGCAGTAATCCGATACAGATCGTGATCAGGCCCATCATCATATAGACGTTGGAATAAATATCCCAGTACATGTGTGAAGCTATTGTTGAATAATTAGCATCAAAGTTTTTCATCTCTGACTCTGAACCTTTGAAAAGATAGCTGTCGCTGTCAGAATCAAATGAGTCATTGCCTATATTTTTTCTGTCAATGATGCTGATCACCTTTCCGTGCATTGCATTCAGCCCATCTCCAATTCCTACAATTCCACTGCTGAAAGCTCCTTCTACGTCTTTGTACAGTGAGCCTTGATTCATCTCATTAGTAGCCTCTGTTAATTTTTCAAGAGATCCGGCTAGTCCTTCTACAGCATCGGCATAATTCGCCGTGAGTTGAGTCCACAAGATTTCTTTACCATTATAGCTTGAAGTAACCCATTTATTGGTTGTATCTACAGGTATTGTATCATTTAACAATGGCCCAACTTCCGAATGGATCGCCATAAAGGTTGGATAAATATCCTTAACGACTGATTGTAGTTCTTTTGGTAGTCTGGCAACCGTAGTATCCTCACCTACAAAGACGGAATCTGGCACGGCATTAAATTGTTCAGCAGTGCTGACCAAAGCAAGGCAATTGGCTTCAACCAGATTCGCACTGCTATCGATTTTTGTCAAATACTCTGCACGAGTAGGTTCTATATCAAGGCCGCTTCCACCCCCGTGACCTCCTGAACCTGTAGCCATAGCAATAACTGCAGCTGCATAATTGGCAAAGGCAAACGACAAGAACCACCCTCCCATTGCTGTGCCTGTAATTTTCTTAGGAGCCAGTTTCGTAACCATTGAAAGCCCGATAGGTGACAAAAATAATTCACCAGTGGTATGAAGTAAGTAAAGAATAGCCAGAGTCCATAATGGAACCAGATAAGCTTCGCTTAGGAACATCCCGCCTAATAGAACCACCAGGTATCCTAATCCAAGCTGGATAATACCCAGGCCAAATTTCATAGCTATACTCGGGTTGATCTTTCTTTGCTGAAGCTTGATCCACATGATTGAAAAAATTGAACCGAAAAGAATGATATAAAGTGGATTGAAGAACTGTGTTGTTGCATCGCTCATTTCCCATCCTCCGATCAAACGATCAACATTTCGCCGGGCAAAAAGAGTGAGTGACGTTCCTGCTTGTTCAAAGCAGGCCCAGAATGCAATATTAAACACAAAAATGATGATCATGGCAAGCATACGATGTAACCAGACCTTCTTGCCTTCCACCGCTTGTTCTCCGGATTTGTCTTCCTTGTAGGCTGCGGACAGTAAGTTGTAAACTACATAAACCCCAACTACAGCTAGAAGGTAAGGCATGATCTGATTGAACTGGATCAGCATGTATATCGCTGGAATAATAGCCACAGAGCATAGGATTATAACGGACTGTTGACTTAACGGACCAAGAACTTTACTCTTCAGTTTTTCCGGGTTAGGAGGTGCGGCAGCATGCTCATATAGTTTCTTGCCAAAAACAAAGATCAATGTGCCCAGAATCATTCCAATACCTGCAAGCGCAAAACCATATTCGTACCCGACCTTTCTTCCAACTTCAACACAAACCGTCGTAGCAAGCAATGCACCCACGTTAATTCCAATGTAGAATATTGTAAAACCTGAATCTCTACGTTCATCACCGTCTCGATAGAGCTTTCCAACAATACTGGAAATATTGGCTTTAAAATAACCGTTACCAACGATGATCCCTGCCATACCGAGGTATAGCCAGAAGTTGGTCTGTCCCAAAAGCATGAATTCGCCAATGGCCATTAAAATCCCACCAATGATCACAGCTCGCTTATATCCCAGAAATTTATCAGCAATTTTACCACCCAAAACAGGAGCCATATAGACCAGTGCTGTATAAGTGCCATAAATCGCGAATGCTTCGGTGTCTCCTTTCAGGAAAACATCGATAAGAAATACGGTTAAAAGACCCCGCATTCCGTAATAACAGAAACGTTCCCACATTTCTGCAAAAAAGAGGATAAATAGTCCAGCCGGATGACCCAGGAATTGCCTTTCCTTGGTTACTGTTTCAGATGAGCTCATAGATTAAGTAATGTTTGATTATTTAGTGGCCCGAATGTAAGGTATTTTTTTTAATTCGTTAGGGGAATTACAAGTTGAACTGTTGTAATAAGCATCAGATATAGAGGACTGTGCGCAGCACTATTATAATTTGTCGGAAATAACGATTAAATAATATATTTTTACCATCGATTTATTTAGCTATGAGAATAATCACTGTTTCAAAATTGATTTTCGTTTCTGTTTGTCTGTATTGCTGTGGGAATGCTGAGGACCAGGTTCGTCCTTCTGAAAATGCCAATGTGTCTGAGGTGAGTAATCCAAGTGCTGAATCTGTGGATGGGCATACACTTTCAAATTATCGAGAGGTTGCGATCGAACATAGCCACCTGGACCTGGAAGTGAACTTTACCAATGAAAAACTTATTGGGTCAGTTCTGCACACGGTAAAAAATGTTACCGGTGCAGAGGAGGTTATTTTTGACACGAAGAACTTGATCATCCATAACGTCAAAGTGGACGGAAAAGATGCCAGCTATAGAATGGGGGAATTAGATGGGCTCCTTGGAACACCATTGATCGTTAAAATTGGTGACAATACGGGAACAGTAGAAATAATATATGAAACTTCTGAAGGGGCTGAAGCTCTTGATTGGGTTGCGCCGGATCTAACAGCGGGAAAGGTACATCCGTATTTGTTCACTCAGGGACAATCTATCTTTACAAGAACATGGATACCCATAATGGATACGCCGGGGCTTCGAATCACGTATTCTGCCGACATTAAGGTTCCGTCAAATCTATTAGCTGTAATGAGTGCTGACAATCCTACTGAAAAGAATGAGACGGGCGAATACCATTTTGAGATGAAACAACCGGTTCCTTGTTACCTGATGGCACTTGCAGTTGGCAATCTGGAGTTCAGAGCAATCGATTCGAGAACCGGGGTGTATTCTGAACCTGAGAT
>JAAZYJ010000303.1 GCA_014239715.1 Flavobacteriales bacterium | reverse complement strand
TTATTGCCATTAAAGCTTAAAACAGAAGAGCTCATTGCTACCATCGATTCTACAGTGGAAACAGTTAAGACGATCATAGGTGAGAACACCGGTAACCTAAATGAAAGTTTTGTTGGCCTTAGAAATGCTATAGGTTCATTTGAATCAATGTCGAACAGGCTAGATACGCTGATTGCTAGGCAATCCTCCCGTGTTTCTACCATATTTGCTAACGTTGTAAGCATTACCGATAATTTGAAAAAGAGTAATGATGCTATTACCAATGTATTGGCAAATGCAGAAATGATCACTGATAGCTTGGCTATGGTTGATTTTGTGGGAACGGTGAGTGAGGCGCAAAATGCTATTGCACAGGTTAATTTGGTTTTGGACGCGATCAACAATGGAGACGGAACCATCAGCAAGTTGTTAAACGACAGCACTATGTACAACAATGTTAATTTGATGGTGGATCAGGCAACGACACTGGTAGAAAATATTCAAGATCATCCGAATCGGTATTTGCAGTTTGCTGTATTCGGAAGCAAAGACAAGGGTCTCAAACTGGATTCACGAAATGAACGTGCTTTACGACAGTTTGTTAAGCGTGATTCTTTAATGGATAAATGGAAATAAGACATGGGGGTTAGTGAGCTTAGCTTCATTGTATTATCGTCTCTTGGATTAGGGTTATTTGCGTACAATTGTCTGAGGATAAGGAAGAATATTCATCTTGGCATAGGAGTAGACCGTTCAGGCAGTCTTGGCGCCAGAGTTAAAACAACCTTGTTAGTTGCGTTTGGGCAGAAAAAGATGTTTAAACGACCGATTCCGGCTTTATTGCATTTGTGTATCTATGCGGCGTTTATGTTTACGCAAATTGATCTGATTGAAATATTTGCGGACGGCATAACGGGATCTCACCGGGCATTCTGTAATGATCTGGGTGGACTTTATACGTTTACCATAAGCTTAATTGAAGTGTTGTCAGTACTTGCGTTTATTGCAACATTGGCTTTTTTAGCTAGAAGAAACTTACTCAAGATCCCAAGGTTTACAATGTCTGAAATGACGGGATGGCCTAAACTGGATGGTAATTTGATCCTGTATTTTGAGATCCTTTTGATCTGCTTCATCTTTATGATGAATGGTGCTGATGAGGTGGCTCATTTGAAGAGCGGTAATGATTCTTATGGTTTCGCAATATCCAGTATAATCGGCCCGGCTTTATTTGGTGGAATGGAATTGGAAACGTTGCATCTGATTGAACAGATCGGCTGGTGGGGTCATATATGCATGGTCTTCGTGTTTATGAATTATTTGCCTGTCTCAAAGCACTTCCATATAATTCTTGCTTTTCCAAATGTATTCTACTCCAACCTAGAGGCTAAAGGCAAGTTTACGAATATGGAGGCGGTTAAGAAAGAAGTGGAACTAATGTTTGACCCTTCAGCCGACCCTTACGCGGCGCCTGCTCCAGAAGCTTCAGAGGGTGCGCCAGCTCGATTCGGGGCAAAAGATGTTACCGATCTGACCTGGAAGAACTTATTGGATGCATATACGTGCACTGAGTGTGGCCGCTGCACTTCGTCTTGTCCTGCAAATCAGACTGGAAAGAAATTGTCTCCTCGTAAGATCATGATGGATACCCGGGATCGAATGGAAGAGCTGGGCAGGAGCAGGAAAAAGAATGGAAAAGATCACGATGATGGGAAATCATTATTGGGGGACTATATTAAGGAAGAAGAAGTTTGGGCATGTACGTCGTGTAATGCATGCGTTGTAGAGTGTCCTGTCAATATTGATCCGTTGTCAATAATTATGGACCTGAGGAGATATTTGGTCATGGAAGAGTCCAAAGCTCCAAGTGAATTGACGACCATGTTTACAAATATCGAGAATAATGGTGCCCCATGGCAATTTTCACCTATGGATAGATTAAATTGGGCTACTGAGGAATAAATAGATTATGTCAGAACAAATCAAAGTGCCAACGATAAAAGAAGTAATTGCCAGCGGTAACAATGCTGATGTGTTATTCTGGGTAGGTTGTGCAGGTAGTTTTGATGATCGTGCGAAAAAGATAACCAAGGCGATAGTTAAGATACTACACAAATGTGGGGTGGGCTATGCCGTATTGGGAACAGAAGAAACATGCTCTGGAGACCCTGCAAAAAGGGCGGGAAATGAGTTCTTATTCCAAATGCAGGCATTTCAGAATATTCAGCTGTTGAATGGCTATAATGTGAAGAAGATAGTGACAGCGTGCCCTCATTGTTTCAATACGTTGAAGAATGAATATCCAGAATTAGGAGGGAATTATGAAGTGCTTCATCATACGCAGCTAATACAGGATCTGATCAATTCAGGCAAATTATCCATTAAGGAAGGTGGTCAGTTCAAAGGAAAGAGAATTACATTCCATGACCCGTGCTACTTAGGAAGGGCAAACGACATCTACGAGGCACCAAGAGAGATATTAAAGCGGTTGGATGCAGAGCTTGTTGAGATGAAACGTTGTAAATCAAAAGGCCTGTGTTGTGGGGCCGGCGGTTCCCAGATGTTCAAAGAAGCAGAACATGGAGATAAAGAAGTTAATATTGAAAGAACTGAGGATGCGATTGAAACCAAATCCCAGATAATTGCAACTGGATGTCCGTTTTGCAATACAATGATGACTGATGGAGTAAAAAACTTCAACAAAGAAAATGAAATCCAGACATTAGATATTGCCGAATTAATTGCACAGGCAGCAGATCTTTAGACATGCGTGTAGATTTTAATACTCTTCCTGATCAAGCCAAGGTATGGCTGTACCAATGCAGTAGGCCATTGCAAAAAGCCGAAATTACTGCAATACGAAACGTTGCGGAAGAATTTTTAAGCGATTGGGAAAGTCATGGGATTCCGGTTGAAGGGGCAATAGATGTTGTGAAAGATCATTTTATTCGGATTGCTGCTTTTACTGATGAGCCTTCCATGTGTGGCAGGGCTCAGGATGCTCAAGTAAATTTTGTGAAGGATATCGAACTCAAATTGAGTTTAAATATAACCGACAGATTAGAGCCT
>JAAZYJ010000070.1 GCA_014239715.1 Flavobacteriales bacterium | reverse complement strand
CGACAAAAGCAGAAACATGCAGATGGAGTTTGATGGATTGTCAATGCTTGACTATTCTATAAATGCGACACTTGTATTTTCCAACATTGCATTAAAAAAGGGAGATAAGGCAGGGCTTATAACGTATTCGGATAAAATAGGAACGCTATTACCTGCCGAGGGCAACGTGGGGCAGATGCGCAGGATTCAGGAGATATTGTACAAGCAGCAAACAAAATACAAAGAGGCGAATTATGAGCTGTTGTATCAGTCAATCCGAAGAACAGTAAAAACAAGGTCTCTACTGCTGTTGTTTACAAACTTTGAAACAGAGTTTTCCATGAGAAGGGCTATTCCTTTGTTGCGAAGGCTGAATCAAAAGCATGTGCTGGTTGTTGTGTTTTTTGAAAACAGTGCTTTACAGGAGCTCGCACACAGAGCATCAAAGTCAATTAAAGATGTATACCAGGCTACCGTCGCCGAGAAAATGATCTCGGTTAAATCAAAAATTGCACGGGAGCTCGGTCAGAACGGAATTCAAACCGTATTAACCTTACCGAGCGAGCTTTCGGTTAATACTATAAACAAGTACCTGGAATTAAAAGCAAAGGGAGCAATTTAAAACAGCAATAGGAGAGTTTATTTATCGCGTTTTTTTCAGGCATCCAAAAGAATAAGAAAGGGACATTTTTCCGGTTAAACAGTAACGATCATTTTGGAGCGAATTTTGATAGAGTTTAGCTAGAATACGTAAAATAAAACCAATGAAAAATAGAGTTACAATTGTCTTTATATTGATGGTATTCACTTCCATTGGGCAGAAAAGCTTACAAACCATTGTTAGAGAATCCAACATTCCTAAGGCAGAGCTAAAAGTGAAAATCGATAAATCAGATTACACTATGGAGGTGTATCACAAATCGAAAAAACTGATTACCTACCCTTGTGTTTTTGGATTTAACCCTGTCGATGACAAACATCAGGAAGGGGATGGCTGTACCCCGGAGGGGACCTTTAATATCCGCAGCATGTATGCCCACAGATCCTGGAAATACTTCATATGGATCGACTATCCCAACAAGGAGTCGTGGCGCAGATTTAAAAAGCGGAAAGCGGATGGAATCATTGATAAAGCCGGAACAATAGGCGGTGAAATTGGCATACACGGTGTTCCGGAAGGAGCCGATGATATGATTGCAGAAAAGTACAATTGGACACTGGGGTGCATTTCATTAACCAACGAAGACATTACGGACCTGTATAAATCGATTGGTTCAAATACAATTCTTGAAATTGTTCCCTGACAATTAAAAAGACCAAAAGAATATTTCCGGATGATCTTCCCTGAACGGCGATCAATATTAGAATAAAACTATCTTTGTTACTAGTCTGTTCGATAACAGTGAAACACTTTAACAATGGATAAGAATCAGGATTTAACCAAACGAAGAGAAGCTTCAAAACTTGGCGGGGGAGAAAAGAGAATTGGGCGGCAACATGCGCAAGGCAAATTAACGGCAAGAGAAAGAGTTCTTGCTTTGATGGATGAGGGATCCTTTAATGAGATTGGCCAATTTGTGGAGCATCGGTCCAATTACTTTGGGCTTGAAAAGAATAAAATTCCAGGTGATGGAGTGGTTACCGGATTTGGGACCATACATGGAAGGTTGATCTATGTTTTTTCTCAGGATTTTACTGTGCTTGGAGGATCTCTTTCAGAAACACATGCAGAGAAGATATGTGCCATTATGGACATGGCCACCAAAAACGGTGCCCCGATTATAGGGTTGAATGATTCTGGCGGTGCCCGAATACAGGAAGGGGTAGTTTCTTTGGCTGGCTATGCGGATATTTTTTACAGAAATACCAGGGCTTCTGGTGTGGTACCTCAAATTAGTGTAATTATGGGACCGTGTGCGGGTGGGGCAGTTTATTCTCCTGCATTAACCGATTTCATCATCATGGTAGAAGAAACCTCGTACATGTTTGTTACGGGCCCAAATGTTGTAAAGACAGTTACCCACGAAGAAGTCAACTCTGAAGATCTGGGTGGTGCAAAAACGCATGCTGAAAAATCAGGGGTGAACCACTTCACTGCAGACAATGATCTTGAAGCATTAAAACAAGTGCGCGATCTGATCACTTACATGCCTCAAAACACGAATGAGCTACCACCACATCCTTCTATATTTGAATTCAATAAATCAAAACTGGATACGATTAAAGAAATTTTACCGCAGAACAATACGCTTCCTTATGATATGAGAAAAGTGATTGATTGCGTTATTGACGACAACAGCTTTAGGGAAGTACATAAAGATTTTGCAAAAAACATTATTGTTGGGTTTGCCCGAGTTGAGGGCAGGACAATTGGCGTAATTGCAAATCAGCCCGACTCTTTAGCAGGAGTTTTGGACATAGATGCTTCAAGAAAGGGGGCGCGATTTGTTCGGTTTTGTGATGCATTTAACACTCCGTTATTGGTCTTTGAAGATGTTCCGGGTTTCTTGCCAGGGACGGATCAAGAATGGAGAGGGATCATTAGCCATGGCGCGAAACTACTTTATGCGTTTTCTGAAGCAACGGTCCCAAGAATTACCGTGATTACACGAAAGGCTTATGGAGGGGCATTTGATGTGATGAATTCTAAAAACATTGGTGCAGACCTGAACTATGCCTGGCCGACAGCTGAAATTGCCGTGATGGGGGCAAAGGGAGCGGCCGAAATTATTTTTAAACGAGAAATAGCCGAAGCAAAGGACGCTGAAGCGAAATGGAAAGAGAAAGAATAGGAATATGCAGAAGTTTTTGCCAATCCATATCGCGCTGCGGAACGAGGAATTGTAGACGATGTTATATTCCCTGAGGAAACACGTGGGAAGATTATTGCCGGATTTAAAATGCTGGAGAATAAAGCTGAGGTGTTACCAAAGAAGAAACACGGAAATATTCCACTGTAATCAAAAATAAATAGATAAGTCAAGAAGATGTACAGAACTCACACGTGCGGCGAATTGCGCTCAGAACACATAGGCAAGAATGTAACACTATCGGGATGGGTGCAAAATTCAAATGACTTAGGTTCACTTACATTTATTAACCTTAGGGATAGGTACGGAACAACCCAGCTGGCATTTAACAAAGAAGACAGCACCGAATTATTTGAGCAGGCGAGAAAACTGGGCAGGGAATTCGTAATTCAAATTGCAGGCCAGGTAATAGAGAGGTCGAGTAAAAATAATAAGATTCCAACGGGTGATATAGAAATTAAAGTTTCATCGATTAAGGTTCTTAATTCATCCAAAATACCGCCATTTACCATTGAAGATGACACGGATGGTGGTGAAGAACTCCGAGCAAAATATCGCTACCTGGACCTTCGGCGCAGGCCGGTTCAGGACAAGCTCAGGTTAAGAAGCAGGGTGACGCTGGAAACCAGAAAATATTTGGACTCAATAGATTTTTTAGATGTGGAAACACCGGTTTTGATAAAATCCACACCAGAAGGAGCCAGGGATTTTGTTGTGCCAAGCAGAATGAATCAGGGGGAGTTTTATGCTTTGCCCCAATCGCCGCAGACATTCAAACAGCTCTTAATGGTTTCTGGCTTTGATCGGTATTATCAAATTGTGAAGTGTTTCAGGGACGAAGACCTCAGGGCAGATCGACAACCGGAATTCACACAGATTGATTGTGAAATGGCCTTTGTGGAACAGGAGGATGTGTTGCAAACTTTTGAGGGATTAGTACAGCATCTTTTCCGAGAGGTTCGTGGTGTGGAATTGGACTCAAACTTCCCAAGAATGACTTATGATGAGGCAATGGAATGTTATGGTTCAGACAAACCAGACATACGCTTTGGAATGAAATTCGTTGATATGAACGAAGTGGCTAAAGGGAGAGGCTTTGCGATTTTTGATAATGCGGAACAGGTTTTGGCCATCAACGTGCAGCAATGTGCTGGCTACACCAGAAAGCAACTCGACAAGCTCACCGACTGGGTGAGAAAACCACAGATTGGTGCCTTGGGAATGGTTTATCTTAAGTGCAATGAAGACGGGACATTTAAATCGTCTGTTGACAAATTCTATACTCAGGAAGATCTTTCGTTATGGGCCAGAGCGGCAGGTGCTGAAGCCGGAGATCTGGTTTTGGTGTTGAGCGGAGAAACAGATAGAACAAGAAAACAATTGGGCGAGCTCCGGTTGCACATGGGCGATGAATTAGGGCTTCGAAACCCGAATGAATTTAAACCGCTTTGGGTTGTGGATTTCCCCCTTTTGGAATGGGACGAAGAATTAGAACGATTCCACGCAATGCACCACCCGTTTACTTCGCCAAAACCAGAAGATGAGCACTTGATTGATACAGATCCCGGAAAAGTTCGCGCAAATGCATATGATCTTGCAATGAACGGCGTAGAGCTGGGTGGCGGGTCGATAAGAATTCACGACAGAGAGCTGCAATCACGCATGTTCGACCTATTGGGATT
>JAAZYJ010000071.1 GCA_014239715.1 Flavobacteriales bacterium | reverse complement strand
GTACCACGCACATTATCAGGAACTTTTACCGGTTTGTTCAGCACCTTACCATCTGCTGAGACCGAAAGCACCCCGGGAAGATTTTGATACCCGATGTGAATTGTTCCTTTTTCATCGATCACAAGGTCTTCATTCAACCCACCTTCAGAATACTTTGTTACCGAGTCGTTGTATTTGTAAAGTGAAAAGTTGCTCTCCTGAGGGTCAAAAAAGAACCATTCATTTTCAAAAGTAGAGCACCACACCTCACCATTTTCCTGAGGATAAAACTTGAACACCGTGCTGGAAGGCAGACCATTAAGCTGGTCGTATTGAACAAAGTTTGTCCCATCGTATTTAGCAATCCCGCGATCGGTTGCGAACCAAATGTAACCCAGATCATCCTGGAACATGTGGTATACCTGATCGCTTGGAATACCGTCTTTTGTTGAATATTGACGATAGCTCAGATCCTGCCCTACAAAGCTCCCAGCGAGCAAAACGAACACTATGACAATCGACAATTGCTTCATAAGATGTACTTGCAAAATAGGAAAGGAAATGACTCGCAGCCTATTAATGGAAATAAATCTTGAACACCAACTCTTTGATTAAGTCGGGCTTCCTTTTTAAAATTGAAATCAAATCGCTACATTTTTACCATGAAAAACACAATCATCAGAAAAGGAACGAAAGCAGACATGCCCCGGGTTCTTGAACTTATCAATGAGCTGGCCATATATGAAAAAGCACCGAATGAAGTGCTGATCTCGGAGAAGACTCTGGTCGAAGAAGGATTTGGTCCAAACAAAATATTCGACACCATTGTTGCCGAAACGGACAACGAGGTTATTGGAATGCTGCTCTACTACCCTGTTTTTTCAACCTGGAAAGGCCGATCGATCTATCTTGAAGATTTCGTAGTTGCAAATTCACACAGAAGAAAGGGGATTGGACAATTGCTTATTGATGCGCTGGTTGAGGAAGCCAGGTCAGCACAAGCAAAAAAGATCAGGTGGCAAGTGCTGGATTGGAATTCTCCGGCAATTGAGTTCTACAAGCGCATTAACGCTACGCTTGAGAATTCCTGGATCGATTGCACCATTACGCTTACTTAATCAACTATCTTATGAGAACTTTGCTAGCTACTGCTTTACTATTCTCTGCGATTTCGTACGGCCAACTTGCCGATTTCAATGCTCAACGATACAAGATCGACAAAGATCTCATGTTGACTCTGGGGAGCTGGGCAACCGTCAACATCGTGGGAAGCGGTATTGCCTGGGCAAACGCGACCAATGACGAAATGAAGTATTTCCATCAAATGAATACCCTTTGGAATACCGTAAATCTTGGGTTGGCCATTCCAGGATACCTAAAAGCAAAACGAAAGCGCACCGATCTGGACTTTTTTACTACTGTAAATGAACAGCGCAAGACCGAGACCGTTTTTCTGATCAATGCCGGATTGGATATAGGGTATGTTTCAGCGGGATTACTTCTTCGAAATATGGCTACATCGAATGCGGCCTATAAAGATCAATTTACAGGCTATGGAAACAGCTTGTTGATCCAGGGTGGTTTCCTGCTATTTTTCT
>JAAZYJ010000174.1 GCA_014239715.1 Flavobacteriales bacterium | reverse complement strand
GTTGTTTCCATCGCTTCTTCAAGTGTCAAAGAGGGTAAGATCGTTTGCATTCTTTTTGCAAGCATGGATTTTCCTGAACCGGGAGGACCTATCAGGATCACATTATGACCTCCTGCAGCTGCGATCTCCAGAGAACGTTTCACATTCTCCTGTCCTTTCACATCTGAAAAGTCCATGTCCGGCCACTCTTCTTCCGAACTAAAAAATCGAGTTGCAGGTCTGGAGAAATTCTTCAATTTGACCTTTTCATTGAAGAAGTCGATTACCTCTCGCAGGTTGTCCGCACCCAGCACCTCTATTCCATCCACAATCGATGCTTCCTGGACGTTTGATCTGGGGAAAATTACTACCTTAAAACCTTCGTCAAGTGCTTTAAAAGCAATTGATAGTGCGCCTTTGATAGGACGGAGGCCCCCGTCTAGTGCTAATTCTCCCATAATAATATAATCCCCGACGCTCTTGTCTGGAATAAGCCCGGCTGCGGCAAGAATTCCCGTTGCAATAGTAAGGTCGTATGCACTCCCCTCCTTTTTGATGTCAGCAGGAGCCAAATTAACCGTTGTTCTTTTTACCGGTATCCGGCAACCCACATTCATAGTGGCAGCCGAGATCCTATGCCAGCTTTCCTTTACTGCGTTATCGGGCAGGCCCACCATGTAGAATTTTTTCCCCCTGGCAACATTGACTTCAATCGTGATTTTTATCGCGTCTATACCACAAACCGCGAATCCATAAGTTTTAATAAGCATATTTTGAAATTTTGGATGGCAAATGTAGAAGAATGACCAACACGATAAGTAAGAAAAAAACGTCCAGAAATGTGGTTCGGAATTTATGTACTACGTACATAGCTGCAGAACCAAAATTGATGAAAAATTAACAGGTCTGACTTTCGATATATTAGCCTGAATCATTGAAAACAGTACTAAAAAACCGCCAAATAATAAACCTGATATTGGAAAACTCGCTAAATGCTCAGCTCCATTTTTCTGAACTACTGACCTGTAAGTTCCTTGACCACTAACTGAATTGAATTGATCCCTGACCTGACCAACCCATCAACCTCCATCAGGTTCTTTTGCATCAGGGAAATGTAACTTTCAATTTGTTCTACCAAAGCCCAGTTCGGGCTGCAACTGTATATTTTGATCTTCCCTTTTGTTTTTTCTTCAAATGTCTGTGTGATCCCAGTCAGATCAATTCGGATTCGATCAATAGCATCAAGTGCTTTCCTGATCTTTATAAACTCGTTCTTTATTTCTTCAATTTGATCGGGATGCGTTTTTGAATACTTTGATATCAAGGGTTTTCCCTTTTTTGCGTTGTCGTTGATACGCGCAGCCAATTCCATTTTACTGTTTTCGATCTGTTCAATCCCTTTTCTACACTTGTTTACATAATCAGCTACAACACAGTAGCTGACTGCAGGCATTAGCTTTTCAGCAGCAAAAGTGTTGAACTCATTTCCCTTGTTGGTAAGCCCGTTGCCACGAGACTGAATTTCTTTTAATCCGTCTTTAAACTTCTTCTTTGTCAGCTTCAGTTTTTGCCACTCTTCGCTGCCTGTCGACACCTTTTCCATCCCTTTTGTATAGCCAAGAAATTCCGTGTACTCCTGATTAAGATCATTTTTGAGCACCATCAGCTCATCAAGATCTGTTTGAAAGTTGGAAAAAAGCTGTTCTGCGGTCAGAAAAGGATCCTTGTCATTCTGACAATTCAGTTCCATGTACTCCGATCTGATCGTATTGAAATCTTTCGTTATTGTGTTGCAGTTAGAATTCACTTCATTCAAACTTGATTTCAAGCTTCGATCAATATCAGCGGTAGTATAGTACAGCGTGCAGCTATTGAATAGAAAGACAACAACAACACATCCTATATTCATTCTATTAGACATACTGTGAAGGTATAGTAGTTGATCTGTTCACCGTTAGAACTCCTTACTTCTCCCCGAACTTAAAGATCAGTGGAACGTCAATAGGCGGAAGACATTTTTCATCATCACAAACCATATAATTGACTTTTCCGGTCAGCCCGAATGCAGCCGGAGTTTTCCGGATAATTCTTTGTGTGAAAGTTGTTTTTCCCTGAAAATATCGAACGTTCATACCAAAGTTCTTGTCGTACTCTTCTTTGGCAGTACCTTCAAAAACTATTCCTTCAAGCTTACAGCTATCTGTTGGCATGAATTCAAATACAGTCGGAAGCGGGCCTTCATTCGATTCCAATCTCTGGGAATATAAATGCCACCCTTCGTCTATCTTGACATTTATTCTCAATTCAATCGTATCGTTATTCGCTTGCCATTCGGCTTCACTCTGCCATTGCACATGGTTTTCAACCCCATGGAAGTTATAAGAAATCTTCCTCTCCAGAACCGAGCCTCCAGTTGTCTTATTTACCTCGCAGCCACAAAAGCCTACAACAAGAATCAAAAGACCAAGGGCCGGTAATTTACTTCCATTCAATTTCATGAGGTTTAAAGTTAACAACTTCTTTTATTAAAACAGAATGATGCAGTATCGATTATTGATCAACTGTAAGTTCAAAAGGTTCATCTTTTGGTGGAAGACAACGCCCATTTTCGCAAACCATAAAAGAGATCATACCTTTCAAGGCAAAACTTTCCATTGAATTTCGTTTCAACTTAGCTTTGAAGATGGCTTTATCGCTGAATTCAACTATCTCACAGTCCCATACAGAATCGAAATAAGTATGCGTATGTTCTTCTGCAATGTCACCCATGAGTTCATAGGTAGCTGATTCATCAAAGGTGATCATTGTTGGAAGGGGGCCATCAAAACCGGTCAAAAATTGTGAGTAGGTATGCCAGCCCTCATCAATTGCACCTTCGATCGTGACTTCAACCACTGAATCAGAAATGTTATTTGCAGAGTAGCTCCAGTCCACATGATAGTCTACTTCCTGCAGCACTGTTTGTCCACCATTGGTATTCTTAGCTACGGTATATTCTCCGGCCTTCACCTTATCCATAGCGAGAAGTCCTGCACACAGCCAGTTCGCATACACATCAGCGTCCGGAGTATATCCGACACAATGGGTCAACAAATATTCTTCCGGGCTCAAAAGTGCGTACCAGGGTTGCGCAGCATTTCCAAACCGCATTCCTTCAAATGTTGCCCACTTTGTGCCAACCATAATGATCTTCTTATCCTTCAATGTTCC
>JAAZYJ010000072.1 GCA_014239715.1 Flavobacteriales bacterium | reverse complement strand
TTCAAACAAAGATAAGATGCTGAACCTTATGACAATGATCACACTTCATATTCAATTTTTAATAGGAGGGATACTTATTTTTGTTGGGGCGAAAGCTACTTATACGGACGGATGGATGAAGTCTGAGCTATTCCGTTTTTTCGGTCTTGAACATATCATTGGTATGCTTCTCGCCATACTTATAGTTACTTATGGTAGAAAAAATGCGGAAAAGAAATTAGTAGGAACAAGGGACAAGCATCGTCGCATAATGTTTTCGTATACTCTTGGACTGATTTTGATTTTATTGTCTATTCCATGGCCTTTCAGAGAAGCATTAGGTGTAACAACATGGTTTTAAGAATCTTTTTTATCACAGTTCTTTTATTTTCAGGATGCTCGGACTCTGGCTCTTTGCTTGATGATGGAGAACCTGCGGAGATTTCTGGAAAAGAATTATTCCATAAACAGTGTGCTATCTGTCATGGTAAAGATGGCAAGCTGGGTTTATCCGGAGCGCCTGATTTATCTGAAAGCAAAATGGATTCTATTCAAATTGGTGAAATAATAATAAATGGTCAGAACGGAATGCCCGGTTTCGGTCCGATTATGCCATCCAACAAAGTATTAAAGCAAACGGTGGAACATGTTAAATCATTGCGAAAATAGACTAAGGGAGGGGGACATGTAATGATCGATCAAGTTGATGAGAAATGTGTGCTGGTAAGTGTTATAGCCAAAGGTGTTTCCGAAATCCAGGCTCAGGAGTATATTGATGAGCTTGAGTTCCTTGCTGTTACGGCGGGTGCAATCTCGGAGAAGAAATTTTTTCAAAAACTAGAAATACCAAATCCAAAAACCTATGTTGGATCCGGAAAGCTGAATGAGATACAAGAATATATAAGGAGCCATTCAATTGATATGGTCATTTTTGATGACGAGTTGTCTCCTTCACAATTAAGAAATATTGAGCGAATTTTGGAGGTTAAGATATTGGACAGAAACAATCTAATACTTGATATTTTTGCGAGCAGGGCAAGAACATCTC
Organism: Flavobacteriales bacterium; assembly: GCA_014239715.1. Next base: position 1,653 of record JAAZYJ010000072.1, on the reverse strand, counting down.
ATGCTAAAACACAGGTAGAGCTTGCTCAGCTTCAGTATATGCTGCCCCGACTTACACGATTGTGGACCCACCTTGAGCGTCAGAAAGGGGGTATCGGCATGCGTGGTCCGGGAGAGACACAGATAGAAACGGATCGAAGAATAATTCAGGACAAAATTTCACTGCTTCAAAAGAAATTAAAGAGTATCGATAAACAAATGGCTGTTCAACGGGGGAATCGTGGGCAGCTGGTTCGAGTTGCTATAGTGGGATATACAAATGTTGGCAAGAGTACGGTTATGAACTTGTTGAGTAAATCGGATGTTTTTGCAGAAAATAAATTATTTGCGACATTGGACACCACCGTCCGCAAAGTAGTAATTGATAATCTGCCGTTTCTACTTACAGATACAGTTGGCTTCATTCGCAAATTACCACATCAATTGGTCGAATCATTTAAATCAACTTTGGATGAAGTAAGGGAGGCGGATCTGCTGGTTCATATTCTTGATATTTCTCACCCTAATTTTGACGACCACTTCCGTGTCGTTAATGAAACACTCTCTGAAATAGATAAAACGGACAAGCCTGTCATTGTTGTGTTCAACAAAATTGATGCATATAAATACGAGCAAAAGGAGGAGGATGATTTAAGCCCAATGGAAACAATCAACTATTCTTTGGAGGATCTAAAGAAGAGCTGGATGGCGAAACTGAACGAGACACAATGTGTCTTTATTTCGGCTCAGGAAAAACAGAATATCAGTGATCTCAAGAAAGTTTTATACGATCAGGTAAAAGAGATCTTTCAAATTCGTTACCCGTATCACAATTTCTTGTATTAATCTCGGGCCAGCTGAAGGAATCCGTGTCCGCTTATCTGTGTTCCATCTATTCCCGTTGCAAAGTATTTATAGAAATAGGTACCCTCTTCGGCCTCGGCTCCAGACGATGAAGTTCCGTCCCAACCTAATTGAGTATCGCCAGCGCTTAGATCAATTGTTCTATCAAACATCGTATTTCCCCAACGGTTTAGAATCGTGTATTCTAAAATTACGGTGTATTTCGTGTCAAAAATGAAGAAATCATTATCGCTATCTCCATTCGGTGTAAATATATTGGGAGCAATTACTTCCGGAACTGGATAGATACAACTTTCATCATCGCTGACAGCATTCGGATTGTAATTTAATGCGTTTGGATCCATACATCCACAAATAATAATCGAAATATCGACATAGGCTGTATCCGAACAGGTAGGGTCCGCAAAAGCAACAAGCATTACAGTTGTTGATTGTGTATAAGTCTGGCTTTGACTTCCGCTGTTATTGACCGTAATAACCGAGCCATTTCCGAAGTCCCACTCGTACGAACTGGTATTCTGACTGTTATTGGTAAAGGTCACATCAAGAGGCGTACATCCAGAATTGGGCAATGCCGTAAAGCTTGCAATTGGAGGGTTTTCCATTTCGACAAAGACACTGTCGAAGGCCGTGCATACATCATCTGTAACTTCAAAATAATACCAGCCCGAAGTGATATCTTCCCAAACGGTAGCATCTATAAAATTCGGATTTGTAGCCCCCGGACCGTTCCAGTGGTAATAAGGTTGACCAAGAAGGTCTGTGACCCCCGAAACTATTGCTGATACTGCACCATCGGGATTGCATGCGC
>JAAZYJ010000073.1 GCA_014239715.1 Flavobacteriales bacterium | reverse complement strand
GTTTTCTGCATAATTTTTATGGACTTCGAAAAATGAATCGTCATCAACAGTGCCATTAATTACCTCTCTCATATCATACGGCTGATTGGGATTCTCCGGAATAATTTGATCCAGACTGTCCCTAATTTCATTGGCGGGATTATAGGTTGTCGAAGGAGCATCTTCTTCACAGTTCTGCGGAATGTAGCTCAATAGACTCTTTATATTGTTAATCGCGTCTATTTCATTTTCACAAGTAAAATGAGTAACCCCTGATTTTTCAGAATGCGTGGATGCACCTCCCAGCTCCTCTGCTGTCACCTCTTCATTGGTCACTGTTTTAACAACATTGGGGCCGGTAACGAACATGTAGGAGGTGTTTTCAACCATCAAAATAAAATCGGTAAGTGCTGGCGAATACACGGCTCCGCCGGCACATGGACCCATAATCCCTGAGATTTGAGGTATTACTCCACTGGCCAAAGTATTGCGGTAAAAAATATCAGCATATCCGCCCAGTGAGACCACTCCCTCTTGAATCCTGGCACCTCCTGAATCATTTAATCCGATAATGGGCGCTCCGTTCTTCATGGCAAGATCCATAACCTTGCAGATCTTTTCTGCATGAGCTTCGGCCAATGAACCACCTAAAACCGTAAAATCCTGTGAAAAAACGTATACCAACCTTCCGCCTATAGTTCCATACCCTGTAACTACCCCATCGCCAAGGAATTTCTTTTTATCCAAGCCAAAATTGACAGATCTATGTTGGACCAGCATACCGATCTCTTCAAAGCTCCCCTCGTCCAACAAAAAATGGATCCTCTCTCTTGCTGTGAGCTTTCCTTTCTTATGTTGCGCTTCGATTCGTGCTTCTCCACCACCCGCTTGTGCTTCACCAATTTTTTCATCTAGAATCTTAAATTTCTCTTTCATTGGAGATTTTTTTATCAATTTTCTTCTTTGGTAAATGTAGGAAATAAAGAGTTCTTTTGATTCATTTTTGAATGCAGCCCACGACAACAAAAAATGAATTGACCATCGACCTTCAAGGTTGATACCATTGAGAATTCCCAATTTGATTCAATAGATTAGATCTTGAAAATTGAAACAACATTCAATTTCAGCTTATATTCGCGACAGATTATTTTACACCATGGAAGAAATTAATGCATTTTTTAGTCAGAAATTCTATCATAATTCAATTTTGGATTGGGCAATATCATTCGGGATTATTCTGGCAGCGATACTTATCGCTAAAGTTTTATACTGGGTCATAGGAAAATTTGTAAAAAAAGCTACGGCAAAAACAAAATCAAATCTGGATGATCTCCTTGTTGACAAGCTGGAAGAACCAGTAGTGTACGCTGTTGCCATTATTGGCTTTTTCTGGGCCTTTTCCAGATTGACCTTGGGGTCTCCTGAATTAGATATCGAAGGACACATGCTGATCGGCGACGATGGCGAACCCATTAACCATGTCAAGAATTTCTTTACACATGCTTTCACGATAGTCTTTACGTTAAACGTTACGTGGCTGATCGTCCGCACTGTTGATGCCTTGATCGCTGAATACCTTGTGCCGGTCATTGAAAAATCTGAGAGTGACCTTGACGATCAATTAATTCCTACAATTCGAAAAGTCTTCAAGATGATCCTTTGGGCCTTCGGTATCATTATCGGGTTAAACAATGCCGGATTCGATGTAGCTGCGCTCATAGCCGGGTTGGGAATTGGAGGTTTGGCATTCGCACTTGCGGCTAAGGACACGGTCCAAAATATTTTTGGGGGAGTCATGATCTTTCTTGATAAACCATTCAAACCAAAAGACAGAATAGTCATCGACGGAATTGACGGTGCTGTTGAAGAGGTGGGAATCAGATCTACAAGGATCAGAACCATGGCCGGAAGGCTCGTTACTATTCCAAATGGCCTATTCAATGGCAGCGCTATTGAAAATGTGACAAATGAACCCAGCAGAAAAATAACGGTAAATCTGGGCCTTACCTACGAAACAACCCCGGATCAGATGGAAAATGCTATGGGTTACTTACAGGAAATTATCGACAATCATACGATGACTGAAGAAAAGGTCGTGATCGGGTTCAATAACTGGGGAGATTTTGCAATGGGAATAATGCTCATCTATTATGTTAAATCCGGAGAAGATAATGTCCAGGTTCAAACAGAAGTGAATATGGCCATCTTACGAAAATTCAATGAGAACGGACTTGAATTTGCCTATCCGACACAGACCATCTATAAAAAGTAATCGCCGGCACGTTAGCTGTGAGAAAATGCCGTCGATCAGACCTGAAAAAGCCAAAGAGCTAGGCTCTTCGGCTAAAAATGCACTGTAACACTTCGGTTTAAATCAATAGTTCGGAGTCAAAGACTTAAAGTTTTTCGCGTCCGTACCCTCCATCTCCAAACCTTTGTGTTGTGAAGAAACAAGTTCAGAAAGCTCATAGACATTTTTGTAATTGTACCCATAAAGGTTGATGTAGGTAGGTATGTTAAGGGCTAGGGTCTCTACCGGCCTTTCAATTTGAAATGATGCCTTATCCAGCTTTGGCAACACCGCTTTGGTGGAGAAAGGAATTTCAAAAATGGGTTCCTGATAAAAATTGTTGTTGCAGTAGATCAGGATCCGGGTTTCACTATTGGGAATCATCTCAGCCAAGTAATCCTGCGTGAAGTCAGAAAAGTTGATATGAATTGCCCCTTTAATGTGCATCCGGTCATACATCCGTTTTGATCTGGTATCCAGAATAATGGTATTCTCTTCTTTGGAGAATGCTAAAAATGTTTTGAAATCTACTAGTCTTGAGCTGCGGTGCTTTTTAGCTTCATCCGTTACTTTCTCAAAATAAGCAAAGTTTACATCTGCCTTTGTGAATTTTGCATCATCTTTCGTCTCATCAGAACCATCCAATGAAGCCAGAATCGTCTGGTCCTTATCAGTTGAGCTGAATTTAGATTTTTGCCCCAAAATGTTTCCTGTGCAAAAGACAACTGCCACAAAAAGGCTGGCCGGGACTATTAGTTTTTTAATTTTTCTTGAGTATTTCATGTCGTTCAAATTTTTGATTGGTACTACACAAATGAACGTAACAAAGTGAACGAGAACAACACAGACTGAGTGTACAGGGCTTTTGAATTAGTCTATTGGTATTCTGAAAAAGAGTTGAGCCACAACAATTTTTTGATCAGGCCGCAAAATCGTAAAATATTTCGCGCGCATGCAACCTATTTCTCGAGCTATAGTCTTACCCATGTAAAGCTATTTGTTTACCTTAATGCCAAGCTTTTTTCTATGCACAGATTCAATATTTTAATCCCATCAGTTCTGGCAATAGTTTTTGCTAATGCAACTGCTCAAACTCATTCTCATGATCACATCGAGCATGTGGCCCAGCTTGAATTCATTCAGAACAACGGGCAATGGAATAGCAATGCACATTTCATGGCCGAGCTGAACGGAGGAAGAGTTTGGATGGAATCAGGTGGGTTCACTTACGACTTCCTTAACCCAAAGCATGTAGAACGAATGCATGAAGAGAATCACGGCGATCAGCCGTATTCAGCCACTTCCTTGCTTGATGCTCATGTTTTCAAGATGCACTTTCTCGGAAATAAAGAACCGATCATTAACGGGAACCTAAAGCAGACTCTCTACCACAATTATTTTATTGGGAATGACAGATCGAAATGGGCTTCCAAGGCCCCTCTTTTCCATGAAGTAGTGTATAAAGAGCTCTACAAAAACATCGGGCTAACAGCCTACAGTCACGCAGGAAATTTTAAATACGACTATCACGTATTCAATGGCGGGGATCCCGACCAGATCAGGTTTACTTACGAGGGAGCTGACGATGTTTCGTTGAGGAATGGAAATCTGGTCATTACCACTAGTGTTGGTGACATCATTGAACAAGCGCCTTATGCCTATCAG
>JAAZYJ010000074.1 GCA_014239715.1 Flavobacteriales bacterium | reverse complement strand
GATCTGATGGAATCGGTGGTATTGAAGGATCTGTCATAATACTCTACTTTTATTCAAAATTAATGCGATAATTCAATATATTATTGTGCTGTTCATTTAGAAATTCACATGTTGTTATCAACTATTTTATGTTAGGTGACTTTATTAATACCATTTTTCCAGAAAATTGTATCGGCTGTAGTCGCGCACTTTACAAGCAGGAAAAATTTCTTTGTCTGCATTGCAAGAGTGAACTTCCTGAGGCAAAATACGATGCCACCACTAACAACCCTGCGTCAAAACTGCTTGCTGGAAGAACCTATTTTAACACCTGCTTACCTCTTTACTACTACTATAGAGGAGGAAAGGTTCAAAATATTGTAAAAGAAATTAAATATGGAAAACAGCCTGAATTAGCCTTCGACATGGGAAGAAGGATTGGCTTGAGCCTTGCCAGCCAACACAATCTGACTGACCTCAATGCAATCATCCCAGTACCTTTACATCCAAAACGAGAAAAAAAAAGAGGGTATAATCAAAGCTACTTTCTAGGAAAGGGAATTGCAGAAGTATTGGAGATTCCAATTTTGAACGATCGCATGGTTCGGATCGTAAACAATAGATCTCAAACAGATAAATCCAGACAGGAAAGGTGGGAAAATGTAAACTCTATTTTTTCTTTGAAAAATCCTGAGGAGCTATCAGGGATGCATGTTCTATTAGTAGATGACGTGATAACAACAGGATCCACACTTGAATCTTGTTGTACTGTGTTGAATCATGTCAAGGGCATTAAAATTACTATTGCTACTTTAGCCACCGCTTAAAATGAATGGAGAAAACACCATATCGGAGATCGAGGAAAAGGGCGCGAGATACGCCTTGGTAGGCGACCAGATCAGAGCATTCCTTTCCGGGGAAACAAACACGTATGCCAAACTGGCAAATGTGGCCGCCATACTCAAGGATGGTTTTGAGTTTTTTTGGGTTGGATTCTATCTCAAAGACAATGAGGAAGAGCTGGTTGTAGGGCCCTATCAAGGGCCGCTTGCATGCACACGAATTCAAAAGGGGAAGGGAGTTTGCGGGTCCTCCTGGAAACTCAATAAAACGATAGTCGTTCCAGACGTCACTAAATATCCGGGGCACATCGCTTGCAGCACAGCAACAAAATCTGAAATAGTGATTCCTCTGCATAAAAACGGGAATTTTATTGGGGTGCTTGACGTTGATTCCGATCAATTGGACCATTTTACATCAACCGATGCCAGCGGACTCGAACATATTTGCAAAATCTTAGCCAATAGCTTATGAGGTTAATGCGGATGATAATCGTGATTGCTGTCGCTGTCGAGTTATTTTCCTGTGCTCAGATGGCACCTCTAACCGGAGGGGCAAAAGACACCTACCCTCCAGTGGTTAATCAAGCCAAAGTGCACCCTCCAAACTACAGCACTAATTTTAGCTCGAAAGGTATTGTTATTGAGTTTGACGACTACATCAAACTGGATAAGAAAACGAACATCTCCATAAATCCCGGGGTTAGTGCGCAACCGACCTACCGGGTGAAGGGAAAAAAATTGTTCGTGGAGCTAGATGGTGACCTGAGCGATAATACAACCTACTCCATCAACTTTGGAAACAACATTCAGGATATCACGGAAAGCAATGTGTTGAACAACTTCAAATATGTCTTTTCTACTGGGGATTTTATTGATTCTTTGGACTTTAGGGGCACTGTTTACTCTGCGCAAAGCGGACTGCCTCTTGAAGGTGCCATTGTCGGTCTTTATTCAGAAAATTCGGAATCTATTCCATATGATACTCCTCCTAATTACATAGGTGTATCGAACAGTGCTGGTTGGTTCAATATTGGAAACATTAAAACGGGAGCTTATAAAGTGATCACATTAACAGACGAGAACAACAACTACATGTATGACGAATATTCCGAAGGAATTGGCTTTAGCTCGGAACCGGTTCAACTTGAAGGAGTTGATTCGAGCGCTTCAATGATCGACATATTTGCATTCTATCCGATTGCGAAAAATCTTACTGTAGAAAGCAAAGAGGGCTATAAGAATGGTGGTGCTAATATAGCTTTCAATCGATCGGTTGAAGGTAATGCTTTTGGCCTGTTGGAACCGGATGACGTAATTCTGGAATCGTGGAACGAACATCGGGACAGCTTGTATTTGCTAGTTAGCAGAAACAAAAAAAACATAAAATTTACACTGAGACAAGACGATAATCGATTGGACACTATTACCGTTACATTATCAAAAAAGCAATCGAAATTCAAACTTTCTTCTGTACCAAAACAGCTTGATTCCAGAGAGGAATTGAGCCTATCTTTCACAAACGCAGTCGCTGAATTTATGGCGGAGGATATAGACCTGATCCAAGATAGCGCCAGAATGCCAATCACTGTACTTTCAAAGCACCAGACACCATATCAATTAGTTATTAGCGGCAATTATGTCCCCAATGAGAATTACAAGATCATTCTTGATTCAGCCAGCATAATGGACGTTGCGGGGAGAGCCATAG
>JAAZYJ010000075.1 GCA_014239715.1 Flavobacteriales bacterium | reverse complement strand
CTCTTTAGGAGTTAATTCTAACTTCCAGCAAGGAAGACCTTCTATCGTTTCGGACCCCGTCAGCTTATGTGTGTAATCAACCACAGTTGATGATTGCTTTACCAGATCGTCATTTGTCAGGTCCGTTCCCATCCAGCTCTGCATCATCATTGAAGGCGGCAATTTAATAGACCGTTCGAGAGAAGGAATGTAATTCCACACTTCATTTTTTCGCTTTAGAAAAACCGACCCTTTTTCTTTAGCAGGAGACATAACCAATGATACTGAAAGATCTGCGCCTTTACTCCAGCTTTTCATTGACATTTTCTTTTCCCACTTCGGTCGCACGGTTGTAATCGTCATTTCTGCGTAAGAAGACAAACCTCTTAACTTGCTATCCGCCTGTTCAATAATTTCCAGAGCCGTTTGTGAATATGTTTGTGTTAAAAACACCGGAAAGAGCGTAAACAAAAAGATCCTTTTCATGTTTATGTTAATTTATATCTAATATAGTTAGAATGATCTTTGCTCTTTAGTGAACACAGCACATTCTGGAAGGCACAATACGATTCAGCGGCTGAAATGCATTGAATTTGGGAGATTTATTGTGTTTGATCCTATTGAATTGATAAATAAAACGCTAGATTACGTTATCATATCTAACCATTCGTTCGGCCATTTCCATTCATCCCCGTAACTTTGCAGCAAAGATGTGTTACCATTAGGTAGACAATGAATCACAAAACCGCAGAACAAAAGCATCAGCTGCTCAATGAGCAATTATCCGGAACATCAGATGGAGGCGCCAGACTCGGTTTAATCATTGCTTTTTGCCGGAACAATTACAACACGATTCGAAAAGACACCTTGTTTTATGTGAAAGCAGGCCTCAAAATTGCCAATAAAAGCAATAAAAAGCTTGAAAGGGATATCTTGAAAACTTACCTCTCTTTTTATCTACTACATCATGAACAAAGAAAAAAAGCAACAAGCATATGCAATTCCATTCTCCCTGGATTATTGAAAAACAGATGTTATAGTGAATATGGTTTATCCGTTATTATTTTAAGTCAGATTCAGTGGGCACAAGGAAATTTTGAAAATGCCTACAACATTGTTTATAAAGCCCTGGATCAGGTTAAGTTCAAACGAAATAAAAACAACGCACTCATTCGATTGCACTGGGTGCTCGGTGGATTTGCCCTTGACCTCAATGAAATTGACGAATCCTACCAACACTATACCATAAGCAACAAATTTTGTCACGAAGAAGCTGACCTTGGAATGATCTCCTACGTGAAGATCGGTCTGGCTAGTATTTATAAACTGAAAGGAGATTTTTCAAAGGCTTTAGAGCTTTTTGAAGAAGCCTTGTCGGCAAGTCAAAAAAACAACCTTTGGTTGGTCGAATCCCGAGCTTACTACGAAATTGGGATGATTCATATTCTTGAAGACAACATAATTGAGGCGGAAGACCTCATCTTTAAAAGTTATACGATACGCAAAGAAAACAATGCCTTACCCGCCTTAGTCTCAAGTCTCTCTTCTCTGGCCGAAATTGACTTTAGTAAGGGAGAATTTAAAGAAGCAAAGAAAAAGCTTATGGAGGCATATGTCATTTGTTCTGAAAAAAATCTAAAGTCAAAAATGGCCAAAGTACTTTTGCTGTTGGCCAAGATCTCGGAAGCGAATAGCGAATTTGAAACTGCCCTTAACTATTACAAAAAGCATACACATTTAGAAAAAGAAATTACCAAAGTTGAAGTTGAGAACAGGCATCAATATTTAAAATTGAACTACAAAGCCAAAAAAACGGAACAGGACATTCATTTGCAACGGCTAACGAATCGAAATCTTAAAGCTGCTCTTGATAAGGAAAAGGAGCTTAATGATCTGAAAAACCGATTTGTCAGTGTAACCTCACATCAATTCCGGACTCCTATGGCAATTATTCAATCGAACACGGATCTTGTCAATATGATCATCCAGAATAGTGAATCAAAACAAAAGATTCAGCTGGAAAAGGCAAATCGAAGGATTCAAAAAGAAATCCATACAATGGTTAATCTAATGGATGACATTTTGATCCTTGGAAAGATAAATTCAGGGAAAATAATGTCTGTGAACCCAGCTTCTACAGATTTAGAAAGTTTTTGTATGAATATTGTTTCCGGATTCAACACGTTGCAAAAAGACAACCGAAAAATAATCCTTAAGATTTCCGGGGAAATTAAGGAAGTAATGGTTGATCGTGGTCTGTTGAAGCACATACTCAGCAACCTTATATCCAATGCCTTCAAATATTCATCTAAGGAAGACCCCATATTTGATCTTTCTTACGAAAAAGACAAACTCGTTATCTCAGTTATCGACAAAGGTATTGGCATACCCGAACAAGACCTGCCAAATCTTTTTCAGCCATTTCACAGGGCCACAAATGTCGGTGAAATAAGCGGCACCGGGTTAGGCCTTTCCATTGCAAAAGAGTACGTTGATCTGCTGAATGGCAGCTTGACTGTTCACAGTGTTTTAAACAAAGGGACGACTATAGTGCTATCACTTCCTTACGATTAAATCAACATGGTTCTGTCACTCTTCCAACAAGACTTTTGTACTTCTGTTCATCATAGATCATGTGAAACCCTAGCGACATCCTTGTCGGCATATATCATTCTAGCTCCTTGACAAAAGCTTATAAATACAAGGAACAACCAATACATTCAGAAAAGTAGCTGTAAGGAGCCCTCCCAGAATTACAATTGCCATCGGACTCTGAATTTCATTTCCGGGCTCACTGCCATTTATGGCTAATGGTATTAACGCCAGCGCCGTTGTCAAAGCGGTCATCAATATTGGGTTCAGGCGGTCAACTGAGCCATTCAATATTCTCTTCACACTATCCGGCTCTTCCATTTTCAGTGCTTGATATCTTGATATCAGTAAAATTCCATTTCTCGTAGCTATTCCAAATAAGCTAATGAACCCAATAGTAGACGCAATAGATACAATCCCGGAGGTCCAATAAACAATGAAAACACCCCCGATCAGAGCCAAAGGCAGGTTAATTAACACAATAGCAGACAGCTTAAGATCTCGGAACTCAAAGTAGAGCAAAATAAAAATGACAACAATGGCTAATATTGAGGTGGTCAGCAACATTCTTGACGCTTTTTCTTCACTTTCAAACTGACCCCCATATTCAATTCTATACCCTTCAGGAAGGACAATGCCATCATTTAACCGTTCTTGAATATCTGTTACTGCTCCTCTCAGATCTCTACCACTGACATTGGCCGAAACAACTACTTTTCGCTGAACATTCTCCTTGTTAATTGTATGCGGATTACTGAGTGATTCTACTGTAGCTATTTGCTCCAATGAGATCGTTTTTCCATTTGGCAAATTCACCAGTGATTTTTTCACTCTCTCTATAGTGCCTCTGAATTCCTGGTAATACCTAACAACGAGATCAAAGCTTCGCTGTTCTTCGTAAACTTCAGATACCTTTTCCCCGGCAAAAGCAACGTCTATGAATTCAGTAAAATCCTTGATGGTCATTCCGTACATCGCAAGTAACTCTCGCCTTGGTGTTATTTTCAGCTGTGGAACTTCGATCTGCTGCTCAACCGACACATCTGTAACTCCCTCTACCCTTTTCATTGCGGCCTTTGCTTCGTTGCCAATGGCAAAAAGTTTCGATAGATCTTTTCCAAATAGCTTTACTGCAATATTGGCCCTGGTTCCGGAAATCATGTGGTCGATGCGATGGCCCATAGGCATTCCAACGATCACGCTAACTCCTCCTATGGGTTCAAGCTTCTTCCGTAGGTCCTTTAAGAATTCATCTTTCGTCCTGTCCTTGAGTGTAAACGGCACTTCAATTTCGGAGCCGTTAACTCCCTGACCATGTTCATCAAGCTCTCCTCGGCCTGTCCGCCTGGAAACCATGTCAATTTCGGGCATTGATAACAGCACCCTTTCAATAGCATTTCCTGATTTGTTTGACTCTTCCAGTGCCATTGATGGTGGGCCGGTTACCAAGAGCACCAACGCTCCCTCATTGAACGGTGGTAAAAAACTTCTGCCCAGATCAGTCGCAAACCAAACAGCAACCCCAAAAACTATAATGGTTGCGCTTATTGTAAGCTTTGGGATCTTCAAAACAAATTTTAAAATTCTCCTGTAATGTTCTCTGAGTGTTCGCTCTACCCACGTTCCCCGTGCTTGCTTCAATAGTAATTTTTCCTTCCTTAGCAAATAACTGCAAAGTACCGGGGTGATCGTAACTGCAACGAACAAAGACGTCATTACGGAGGTAATGAACGCTATTCCCAAAGGTTTAAGCAATCGGCCTTCCATTCCTCCTAAAAAAAACAGAGGCACAAATGCAACAATTATAATGAGTGTTGCTATGATAATGGAACTTCTTATCTCCATCGATGCTTTGAACACCACTTTTCGAACAGACAACCTTTCCCGGATGGGTTTAGTAATGTTTTCCCGCAGTCGCTTATATACATTTTCTACATCGATAATTGCATCGTCAACCAATGCACCTATTGCAATCGCCATTCCTCCCAGGCTCATGGTATTAATGGTATATCCAAGCAGATCAAGAACAATAAAGCTAACCAGCAATGAAAGTGGAATTGCCATCAAAGAGATCACAGTTGTTCTCCAATTCATCAGGAAAACGAAGAGTACCAGCACAACAAATAAGGCTCCTTCCAACAGCGTTTTCCGGAGGTTGTTTACAGATGCTTCTATAAAATCGGATTGCCTGAAAACCTGATTATCTACATCAAGACCTGCGGGCAGAGATGGCCTGAGACTTTCGATAGCAGCGTCTAATTGATCTGCCAGCTCCAACGTGTTCGCGTCCGGTTGTTTGATGATTGTG
>JAAZYJ010000076.1 GCA_014239715.1 Flavobacteriales bacterium | reverse complement strand
TTGTATTGTGCATTTTCATAACCAACTCCATATCCGGATCCCTAATGCACCATCATCGTTTCAGTGGTATTTTCTTATTGTTGCTTATTCTTCCAATAGCAGAGTTATGCAATAAAGTTATTCAGACTAAAACCGCAATACTGTTAATCGTAGTCAACTTCTTCCTGGGGTTTATTTATAACACAAAAGGAATTTCACCTATCCCGATAGTTAGCGGAGCATGCGATGACCACAACAGCGCCATCTACGATAATCTAAATGCATCCTCATTCCTGATCATTGACTTTTTAGGCTGGGAAGAGACATACAGTATGGCTGCGAAATGCCGAGAAAAGACAAATTCCATTTATCTCGTTTCTGGTAGCACACAAAGCCACCTAAAGGAAAACATGTTGCTTCAAACGATCAAAGGAAAGGAATCGGGATATTTGTGCCTGGATCCAACAAATATGCGATTGGATACCGCTAAAATTGAAAGCATTATGAAGAGTAAGGGCTTTCGTCGTTTAATCTCAATTGATGAAGATGAATTTATGTCGATTCATTATTACTAGCGCAATATTACTTTACGCCGGCTTGCTTCACGGGCAATATAGCGTGCATTGGCATTACCCTAAGAAAAGTATCGGTTCAGCAAGAGCATTTGAAAAAATGGAGATCAGAGTTGTACAGCCCTCCCCCATCCATGATCAGATAAATTCCTTTTTTACTGCCGGAATTGGGATGAATCCTTAAACTAATTATTTGAACGTGGTTGACCTCATCGAGAGGGGTGAAAAAATTAAAATTAAAGGCTTGATTCCTAAAAAAACTACTAGTTAACTTGGCTTCATAATTCAGTAGTAAGAGGACGTACATCAATACAAGTAAATTTGAAATCAGGATTATTTGGCACGCTTAAATTTCAATTCCCGCTAGACAAAATCAACGAGGTACAGGCCTGTTATTACGCTTTCAAAATAATTACCAAAACTAGTCGCAATTAGCAATGCACTCATCACCATCATAAGTACTTGAACGAAGTAAATTCCCCAATGAATCATAGAACTGCCAATCGCCTTGCTTTTGATTTTCTTTGAAATTTCCCTTCCCTGACAGCCTTCCATTAGGGTGGTAATACTCCGTCAATCCATTCGCTTTTCCATTACGCCAGGTACACGTTTCTTTGATCCGACCATTTTTGAAATAGTAACTCCATGATTCTTCTCGAACGTCTTTTCGATATACACCTTCAGACAAAAGCTGTCCCTCCGCCGAAAATGTCATGGCTCTCCCATCTTTTTGTCCTCCAACCCAGAAAGACTCCTCACTGAGCTTGCCATTTTCATAGTACACTCTGAAGATGCCGTCCTCAAGGTCTCCTCGGAAAGTCCCCTCCGTAGAAATTGAATCGTTACTATAGTAGCTCTTAAATTGACCCTCCTTAGCATCTTCTTTCCATCTGACTTCCTGTAGCAGCTTCCCCAGCTCTGTCCAAATCGTTTGTTTGCCTTCTAATAATCCATTTTTCCAATACGCAGTTGATTTGATTTGACCATTCGGATAGTAAGTCGTCGATAACCCATTAACTTCCCCATTTTTCCAGCTGCTAACCTCCTCTAATGTTCCATCTTCATCGTAAAATTTCCATTCACCTTCCTTTTTACCTTTCTTAAGGATGCCTTCAGAATCCAGAGAACCATCCTCACGATAGTGAGTATTGTTACCTTGACAAGAGAAAAAGCAGGTGAGCAAGGCCATTAGAATAAAATTGCGCATATCTGAAAACTAAATAACTATCTTGCTAAGATGAGAATTCTTATTGTCATATTTCTCTTCCCATTTATCAGCTTCAGCCAAGATCAGCAATTTGCTGAAGATAATTGTGAAGCCTGGATCAAAAATCGGATGAAAGATGACAGTAGCAGCTACAAGTCTATTTTTTTTTCAAAACTAGAGCCCAATAACTCTATTCCTAATGAGGGAATTGAGCTGATCAATAAAATAATCTTACAGAAATATCAGTTGTTTGAATTACGACTAGGATCATCTGTAACAAGCTCCAGCTATAAGGATCAGGTTGAAAAGCTGGACGAACAGATCAGGGTCTTAGAGGTAGATCAGCTTATCATTTCCGGTTATAAACTGAGACACAAGTTCTTGTCAAAGGCAGATAATGGCTGTCGAGTTTATTACGAGGTCTCTTATGAATTAGACGATCTTTTTCAAGTTATAGAGTCAGTAACGGAAAGGAAGGTCGACTGTGCCAATGCAGATTTTTAGCCCGTTGACAACAGCTTTATTTCATCTTGAAGAAATCCATATCGTCAACATGAATTAAATGTATTCCTGTGTAGTAGAATTTTAGAATTTCTAGATAGGAGTAACCCAGATCGACCATTTTCATTGCTCCTTCCTGGCATAAGCCTACTCCATGTCCAAAACCTCTACCACGAAACACAATTTTATCGCCGTTATCAGTTGCCGAAAACAAAGTAGATCTAAGCTTGAAATCCCTTCTAATTTCTGTCAAAGGCACACTGAATCCGGGATTGCTGTAGTAAATTCTTCTTTTACCTTGATCAAAGTCAACCTCGAATTTTTCATCAAATGAACTGTTCAATTTAAAATAATCAGGCGTTCTGTTCTTCATGTATCTGACCCACTTATCCCTTGACACTTCCTTCTTCCAATAATAGTGGGGCTTGCTCTTACAAAAAGGATCCTTCACGCTTCTCAAATAGCTCATTTCTGTGTTCCAGACGTCCTCAGAATTACAGGTCTGACCCCCACAGTTTGAAAAGAAAAGTGCAGATATCAGGTTGATCTCGCTATCAACGAGTACCAACCCTTCGGTTTCTTTCACTGCGTGTTGAATCTCGGGATTCTTCATTGAACGCTTTCTGTAAACCTGACAATGCGTATGATCACAGAGGTCAAATCCATCAAGGACATGTTTGGTTTGCTGCGTACGCGCATAAGTTCTGGAAATTGTAGCCTGGATCTTATAGAATTCTAATCGTTCTCGGGATCCTGATTCAGATTCTACCACACCCGGCAAATACTCTTCCATATCGATGGAATTGATTATTTTCAATTTCCCATCACCCATTGAAACCTCTACTCCACCCCAATAATATCTGTACTTGCTCTTATGCGTTAATGAACGTATTCTGAAACCGGTTGAATCTTCAAGATGAACAAGCC
>JAAZYJ010000077.1 GCA_014239715.1 Flavobacteriales bacterium | reverse complement strand
GAAGGTTACAATTGGCTCTGAACTGATCTCTTCAGGATCTTTGTCTGCCACTTTCTCGGCTGAAAGATGATTTTGAATTTCCGCGCTGTCAACTTTGGGAGGATTTTTTATTTGCTCCAGATATTGAAGTAATGCAGTACTGACAGAATCGGGAGCAAGGTCATGATATGCTTCACTTCCTTCTGCTTCAAAGGTCGCTCGGTTTTCAGGATCGTTATCGTAGTAATGCTTTTTATATTCTGCTTCCGGGTCCATTCCATTGAGTATCCAGAATATTTCGTTGGCTCTTATCCGGGCAAAATTTTCTTTCCCTTTTTTTATACCGTTTGTCAATCCATCGGATACCTCTTTGTATTTTTTTCTGGAATCACCAACGGCTTCAAAAGCTACCTTAGCTTTTTCATGGTATATTTTTTCGTATTTCGGAGCTTCAATACCTGCTTTTAGATAAGCCATTGTTGCCAGGTTTCTGGGAGGATTCATGTCTCGTCCACCATTATCCTGTAGAAGCACATCGCCTAATGCCTCGAGTAGCACAGGCGAGTCGAAATTGCCGAACCGCAACATTCCTTCAACCCCTTTGACTCCTTCTTCTACTGAGATCTTTGCTTTAATAAGGTGTTTGTAAAAGTTGAATGGTTTGTTTCTTCTGTGCCTGCCGTATATCCATGCAGGAGTTTCTTCACACAATGGTAATCCGATTACACCACTATCACGTTTGTTTAGCGCATACTTCACTAGCTCAAGCTGTATCGTCTCACGACCAAAATGGGCATCCGGGTTTATTTCGATCGCTTTTTCAATGTACTTTTTTCCGGTTTTTGAATCACCATAATGCACGTAGAAGGTGCCTAGATTTGCCATGGTTTTATATTCACCTGGGGCAATGCTGTCCTTTTTCAGCATAAGCTGAATGGCCATTGAGTCTTGTCCGAGCTTTGAATAGCTTACTGCTAGGTCATCGTAATAGTCCAGACTATCAGGAAACAGCTTGAGTTTCTCGCTTCGATCTAAGATCCGCCAATGGTAATACTCTTTGGAGTGCCGGAGAAAATTGCCGGTCATGAGATCCAGTGTGTCCGGAAATTGTTTGGTTTCCATTTCGATGGTGTCATTATCCCAAAGGCAGGCCAACGCAATGAATACTGCAAAAGAAAATAGAATTCGATTAAGGATCTTATTTTTAATCATGGTAAAGCAGCATTTGGCTGATAGAATGTCTATTCAAAAGCCATCCAGTGCACCGATATATTTTGTCCCCAAGTTGATCCATCTACTCGGTTGACGATCATGGTGAAACCTGTGTTGGAAACTTGTCTGGTGGTAACATTGAACGAGTCATCGTAGATAGTTCCTACTTCTGCAGATGCCGTGCAGATTACACTTGGCGTTCCAGAGAAAGCGGTGGGGAAAGTAACATTATGTATCACCACCGTTAGCCCCAAGCTGGCTCCGATGTATTCTGTTCCCCCTTTCATATTGCTGAAAAAATTAGTTCCCGGAGGTCCTGCTGGACCTTGAGGTCCTTGTGGACCTTCCAAAGAATCGATAAAGTCAGCAGGAGTTCCGGTATTTCCTTGTGTGATCCAGGTGTCGTAAGCACTTTCTCCGTCTGCTCCGGGAGGCCCTTGTGGCCCCGGTGTGGAGCTTCCTGAAGTGCTTTAGTAAAATGCATACGGTACGCTGATTAATTGTGAGGTGCCGGTTATGGTATAGCTGGTGCCGCCGGTTGGATCCATATCGGTTTGTATGAAATAGGGCCCGGCGGTCCAGT
>JAAZYJ010000391.1 GCA_014239715.1 Flavobacteriales bacterium | reverse complement strand
TTGTCGGTTTCATAGCGGACAAGAAACAACTTGAGTCCGAGATTTCTTCTTACAATACTTGATGCGTATTTCTGGTCTTTTTCTTCTTTCCAGTTAATTTTTATATCCCAGGTCAATTTATCGCAATCGGGGAAGTGCGTTTCAAGTATATTGTACGCGTCATACCTTTGAGAGACGGCACTGGGTTTGACAATATTGATCAAAGGAACCAACGAGTCAATTTTGCGTTGCATCTGGAATTCACTCATGTCCTGCAAAAAAGGCAAATATATAGCCGTATAAAATCCATGATCTTGGAATTCTCTCAGGCACTCTATCCTTGGAGATTCAACCACTATTCGTTTTGTAATGCCCAGCTTGTTTGCCATTGAGTGAAGCCTTTTGGCAGCATCAATGACATTAACGGAGTCCAAATTCTTCATGTCAAGCCAATAATAATAGTTGCTTGGTTCATCTAGCGCGGCAAGTAATTGTTTCAGAGACAGGCCGATACTTTCAACCGGAGGATGATTAACATCAAAATTATTGTTGGATGACTGGTAGGTCAGATCGATCTCAAATCCGTCAAAATCATCTTTGACTTCGTGCATTCTCTTAATTCCGTTTACCCGGTGACACAGTATTTTTGATGTGAAATTGATGTCGTTCGCGGTTGTGCACTGCGTTCTGACCATTGGATGCTGAGTAGAGGGAGGCTGCTCGAAGAAGAGGCTCATTTCCGGATCTGTCATATTACAATGAACATCATATAGGTCCGCCATGGTATGGATCAGATCATCGGTTTTATAAGGCGAGCCTGCATTCAATTCTGCGATTTTTATCCTGGCTGTATTATTATTTCTGAATTGTTCATTGGTCCACATCAATAAGGGAACATCAACCATGTACTTAGACCTCAGAACATCAGAATGACCATGAAAGTCCCGATAGTCGTATACCTCCTCTCCATGATCCGAAAAGTACAAAAGTGAACAAGCTCCGTCAACCTTGTCAAGCTGCGCGATCAGCTCCGCAATAATGTGATCGTTGTAACGAATGGCGTTGTCGTATGTATTGATAAATTTTGACTGATCTTCTTTCAGTGTTCGATCTTCCGGAGCATCTGTGTAATAGTCAAAATCGGGAGGATACCTGTCAGAATAGCTCATGTGGGTTCCCATTAAATGGACAAATATCACTTTGCTCCCGGGTGCATTTATTTCCTTGGAGTAATCATCAAGTAATATTTCGTCATACGCTTCATGGCCACTAAGTACGTTGCTGAATATTTTTTTGTCGGCTTTGCTTGCAAGGACTGAAACGGGTGTTTCGAATCGACCAGTAATTGCCTGATTGCTCAACCAGATTGTTTTGTAATTTGCCTGACGAAGCAGGTCCAGAATTGTCCCATTTTCAAGTCCCAGATCCGGTGAACGATCACTTTTAAAAGAAAAGGCCTTTTCCAGTGCCGGAAATGTGTGTGCGTGCGAACTCGAAACGTTTTTGAATGCGATAATGTCCTTGTTCAATGACAATTTTGGGTTTGTATTCCTTTCGTATCCAAAAATGCTCATGTGATGTCTGCTGGTGGATTCACCGATTACGATCACGTGAGTCTCATCCTGATGTTCATTTTGCCGTCTAAAT
>JAAZYJ010000208.1 GCA_014239715.1 Flavobacteriales bacterium | reverse complement strand
CTGAAGAAAATATTTCCATTTGGTCAAGCTACAATTTAGGAGGCATTTCCATAACTCCTATTCAAATTGCCAATGCTATTAGACAAAAAATAGCAGAATTTGAAGTCTCATTCGAACCGGATTTTCGAGACGTTATTGCCAGCTCTTGGCCACAAAGTATAGATGATGAAACGGCAAAATACGATTGGAATTGGGGGCATAAATATGATCTGGATGATATTGTCAACCTCATGCTGACCAATTTGTCAGAAAAATTACAATTGTCCTGAATAATTCCAATCAGCTGTTTTTATCACAACTTGCTGTATACTAGTATTTTACACGTTTATTGTGTTCGCGACGCATACAAATTCTATGTTAAAAAAGGTTGCAAAAAACATAATTCTGTTGTAAATTTAAACAAATCACGGGCAAGAATGGATTCCTACTGAATACCGCCACCTTACAATTGGAAGTCCCGTTACTAGGCTATGAAAATAATATTTAAAGCAATAATGGTGTCTATCGTGATAGGCCTGACAAGTGGGCTCTATGCACAGTCAATGGTGTATCAGGGTGCCACGATCAATGAAACCGTTGACGGCAAAAAGGAAGGGCCTTGGGTAATTTTCGCAAGTATGAGAAACTTGACGGATTACAAACCTGAAGACAAATACGAAGAAGGCAATTACAAAACCAACAGAAAAGTTGGGCTCTGGAAACGCTACTTTGCTAGCGGAAATACCCAAAGTGAGGTGAATTACGTGAATGGACGTGCAAAAGGCACATTCAGAACGTATTACGACGAGATGGGAAAACTTGAAGAATCTGGAAACCAAAGAGGCAAAACATTAACGGGAAACTTTAAAAGGTATCACCAAAATGGCCAATTGGCACAGGAAAAGAACTTTAATGTCAAAGGGCAATCAGAAGGGCAGCAAAAGTACATTTTACCAAACGGTGTTGTGGAATTAGAATTTTCAACTTCAGCTGGCGTTGAAACAGGAGTAGCAACAAGGAGATACCCAAACGGTGATATTAAAGAGGTTATTGAATATGGGCAGGGCGGCACGATCAAATCAAGAGATCAGATGGAGAGAGTGAATCCCCCGGTGGATTTGGAAGAAGGAACGGATGTGAAAACCAGTGAAAAAATAAGCGGAACAATAAACGACGATGGTAAAGAAGTTCAGGTTGTTGAAATTCCCGATGGAAGACGAAAAGTGTATAATGACAACAAAGATATCTGGATGGACGGAGTTTTCGAGGGAGGCAGAATGAAAGAAGGGAAACTTTACGTCTATGACAAAGATGGAATTATTGAAAAGGTTGAAATCTTCAAAAACTTCAAATACGCCGCAGACGGAATAATTGAATTTTAATAAAAATTAAGAATAGATTTGGAAAGGTTGTGCTTCGGTTCAACCTTTTTCTGTTTAATTTGTAGTCGTTAATAAAATATCCATGCGCCGACTAATTATTTGCCTCTGTTCACTTCTGATTGCATTTGCATGTGGTGAAAAAGAAACCGGAGATAAAGACCATCAAACCGAAGTAAAAACAGACGTCAATACTAACTCCCCTGCAATAGCTACTCCTTCTTTTAATGCGGACTCATGCTACCAGTACGTTCAGCAACAAATTGACTTTGGCCCCAGAGTCCCAAATACAGCGGCGCACGATAGCTGTGCTGTTTATTTAACAAACATGCTCAGATCTTTCGGGGCAGAAACAATGATCCAGAAAGGGGAGGTAATTGCATACACAAATTCTGCACTATCTATACAAAATATAATCGGAAGGTTTTACAAACAACGAAGCAAAAGAATTATGCTTTGTGCACACTGGGATACTAGACACATTGCCGACAGGGACCCCGTCAATCCTCAGGGGCCAATTCAAGGAGCAAACGATGGGGCTAGTGGCGTTGCAGTATTACTTGAAATTGGAAGGCATCTCATGGCCACAGATCCTGGGCTGGGTGTTGATCTGATCTTCTTTGACGCGGAAGACTACGGAACACCTCAACTTGCAGCAGGCATGACTGCTCTCTCCGACATGGACAATTCGTGGTGTCTTGGCTCGCAGTACTGGGCTAAGAACCCACCGATATCAGGATACAAGCCACAGTTCGGAATTTTATTGGATATGGTTGCCGCCAGTAATGCCACCTTTCCAAAGGAGGGCTTTTCATTAAAATATGCTAATCCTATAGTTCAAGCAATTTGGTCGAAAGCTCAAAAACTAGGCTACGGAAACTATTTCATTAATAAAGCAATTGGAGGCATTACAGATGACCACAAATACGTGAATGAGATTTCTGGAATTCCGGTAGTTGACATTATACATTACAATCCAGGGAAAAGTGATTTCGGAATTTTTCACCACACACATAACGATAACATTTCCATTATCGACAAACAAACAATGAGTGCCGTTGGCACCGTTTGTTTGGAAATAATTTATCAAGGACTATAACTCGGATATATTAAAATTTTGTACCTTTTGCCGTCTTTTAAACGTAAAGAATATAGAATCGTAAAACACCCAATAAAATTGCATCAAATTCAAACATATTGTCTTACGATTCTTCCAGTTAAATACTGATTTATGAATAGTTTAAAATGGATCATATCCTCAACATTTATTGTCATGTTTGTATGCAGCGGCGCTGGACAGGTAATGTACAATGATCAGCAGGCAAATGTTCCAGGTGAAAATGGAAGAAAATCTGGGCTTTGGGTATTTTATGGTAAAGACAAAAACATTAAAGGCTATCAGCCTGACGACATTTATGAAGTGGGAGTGTTTATAGATGGCCGTAAAGACAGTTTGTGGAAGAGGTTCTACGCAAGCGGGAACCTAATGAGTGAGATCACCTATCAAGGAGGGCGTCCAAATGGCCCTTTTACAACGTATCACGACAAAGAAGGAGCAATTGAAGAGCAAGGAAATCAAAGCGGTTTGAATCTCGTAGGGAACCATATACGCAAAAACGTAGACGGACAACTGCTGATGGAGAAGAATTACAATGACAAAGGCCAATCTGAAGGCCCTCAGGCCTATTACCATGACAATGGAAAACCGGAACTGGTTTGGACTAAAAAGAAAGGTGTTAATAGTGGAACGGCTACTCGTTACTTCAAAAATGGCGATGTGAAAGAAGTGACCGAATATGGTGAGAGTGGCGAAATTATGAGTTCAGAAAAGAAGGAACGTGTAAATCCTCCTTTTGACGAACCAGAGCCTAAAGAGCCTCAAAAATTGGCGCCAAATATTCCTCCAGGTACACATATTCAGATCAACGGAAAGAAGATTGCCGCAGTGACTATTCCGCCAGGAAAACAAAAGATATTCATGGAGGGTGGAGATATCTTATACGACGGGTTCTTTGTGAAAGGAAAATTCAAAGAAGGAGAATACTATGTTTATGATGAAGACGGTCTTATTCACCACATTGAAGTGTACAAGGAATTCAGGTTTGTTGCTAATGGAGTAATTAAAGACCTTTAATTCTTAAATTCGGGTCTCAACAATAATGCCCATGCCCGAAGAAAAAAAACTATTCTTACTTGATGCTTTTGCTCTAATATACAGAGCACATTTCGCTTTTATCAAGAACCCCAGGATCAATTCAAAAGGACTCAACACTTCTGCAGTTTTCGGATTCTGCAACACGCTACTTGAGGTGATGAGAAAAGAAAACCCCTCTCATATTGCTGTTGTTTTTGATGCCCCTGCGGTCACTACCCGAGAGCTGGAGTATTCAGCATATAAAGCTAATCGAGAAGAAATGCCTGAAGATCTCAGGAAAGCAATTCCATACGTAAAAAAGTTAATTGAGGCTTTTAATATTCCGACTTTTATGCTTGACGGGTATGAAGCAGACGACCTCATCGGAACCCTTGCAAAAAAAGCGGAAAAAAGAGGGTTTATTACCTACATGATGACTCCCGACAAGGACTTCGCCCAGCTGGTTTCTGAAAACATTTTTATGTACAGACCAGGTAGAGGGGGAAACCCTGCAGAGAAGTGGGGTGTTCCCGAAATCTGTGAACGATTTGAAGTTGACGATCCGATTAAAGTAATTGATATCCTAGGACTCTGGGGTGACTCAGTAGATAATATTCCGGGTATACCCGGGATCGGAGAGAAAACTTCTAAGAAGCTGATTGGCCAATACGGAAGCGTAGAGAATCTGATCGCCAATGCTCATGAACTAAAAGGAAAGCAACAGGAGAACGTGATCAATTTCGCAGAACAGGGACTATTATCAAAAAAATTAGCTACCATTATATTGGACGCTCCGATTGAACTTGACGATCAAATGTGTAAGGTCGAGGAGCCTGACAAAGAAAAAATTCTATCCCTATTCAACGAGCTTGAATTCAGAAACCTTGCTAAAAGAGTACTGGGAGAAAGCACACCTCCTGTAGATAATCCTTCATCGGCCGGAACCCAAATGGACCTGTTCAGCTCAGTCTCGGACGAAGACAGTAGTGTCGAGCTAAAGCTGAAAACAATTGAGGATGTTAAGCCTAATTATCAATTGGTCGACTCCGAAGAAAAAAGGGCAAAATTGATAGCCCTTTTAAACGCGTCAAAATCGATCAGTTTCGATACTGAAACTACAGGAGTTGATCAGCATACAGCAGAACTTGTTGGGCTCTGTTTTTCAACAAAAAAAAGTGAGGGGTTCTATGTCCCTGTTCCAAACGAGCATCACGAAGCAGAAAAAGTTGTAGCAGAGTTTTCATCCCTGTTTGTAAACGAGTCGATTGAAAAAGTTGCACAGAACATTAAATATGACCTGACCATACTCAAGAGATATGGAATAGAAGTTAAGGGTCCTCTTTTCGACACAATGATCGCCCATTACTTGTTTCAGCCCGACATGAAGCATGGCATGGACCTGTTGGCCGAAAACTATCTGGAGTACAAAACAATACCAATAGAATCATTGATCGGGAAAAAAGGCAAGAATCAACGCAGTATGAGAGAGCTTGAGCCGAAGGAAGTGCTCAATTACGCCGCTGAAGATGCCGACATAACGCTTCAGCTAAAAGAAATTTTTGCTTCAAAACTCAAGGAAAGCGATAACGAGGCTCTTTTTAACGACATTGAAATTCCACTTTCCAAAGTACTTGCAAAAATGGAAATGCATGGAGTTAATTTGGATATCGAAGTATTGTCTGCATTCTCCGAGGAACTAGATGGATCGCTAATTACTCTCAAAGAGACCATTCTGAAACACTCCCAGGTAGATTTTAACCTGGATTCTCCGAAACAGCTTGGCGAGGTTCTTTTTGATCACCTTAAAATAACCGACAAAGCAAAAAAAACTAAAACTGGTCAATACCAAACAAATGAAGAAACCCTGCTCAAATTAGTTTCAAAGCACCCCATCATCCAAGTGATACTCGACTATCGTTCCTTGAAAAAATTAAAATCTACCTACGTGAATGCACTCCCGGCTATGGTCAACTCAAAATCGGGTAGAATCCACACTAATTACATGCAAACTGTTGCGGCAACAGGCAGGTTAAGCTCGAATAATCCAAATCTTCAAAACATCCCAATTCGAACAGAGAAAGGCAGAGAAATCAGAAAAGCATTTATTCCAAAAAACGATCAACATATATTACTTGCCGCCGACTATTCTCAAATAGAGCTAAGAATAATCGCTGCTCTTAGTCAGGACCCAGACATGATCAGTGCCTTTAGATCAGGAACAGACATCCACTCGGTTACCGCAGCTAATGTCTTCAACATTGACATTGATCAAGTAACAAGAGATCAGCGATCCACGGCGAAAATGGTGAATTTCGGAATCATTTATGGAATAAGCGCCTTCGGACTCTCGCAGAGGCTTAACATCCCGCGCAAAGAGGCAAAATTTATTATTGACAGTTATTTCGAAACGTATTCCAGAGTAAAGGAATACATGGATGAATGTATTGATTTTGCCAGAAAGAACGGATACGTACAAACCATCAGGAATAGAAAGAGATACTTAAAGGACATCAATTCATCTAATGCTATTGTTAGAGGGTTTGCTGAACGAAATGCCATTAATGCCCCAATACAAGGGTCGGCGGCAGATATCATTAAAATTGCCATGATCAATATTGACGCTGCAATGGAGAAGGAAAAGCTCAAATCAAATATGATTCTTCAAGTACACGATGAGCTTGTATTTGATGTATATAATCCTGAATTGACTAAACTTAAGGGTCTGGTGAAGCATCATATGGAAAATGCGGTTAACATTGATGTTCCTTTGACAGTGGAGATGGACACCGGTTCTAATTGGCTTGAAGCACATTGATTTTATGTTATATTTGATACGATACAAAGCCGTAATAATGAAAAAATTAATTTTCTTGCTTGCCCTGACCGTATTTTTGGGTTGTGCAGATGACTAAAATTCCGATAAAATAGAGCACACTCAAGAGCATAACGGTAATAATTTATCAGACAACGCAACACTTAAAGATAAAGTCACGGCAATTGAAAACATTTTTTATTCCATTCCTTCGCCTCGGGTTACTATTGATATTATAGAAGAAGCCGGTGCTGTGTTTGACGTCCAGCTAACTAATGATCCACAAAAACTGGATGATTACACATCTAAGGCAGAAAGGGCATTGAATATGGGTGTTTATGGAGCAGATGTAAACTACTGTTCTGCTTTCAACAAGACCGCGGATGTTATGATGTTGTTAGCTTGTACCAGAAGTTTAGGAGAAGAGCTAGGACTGGAAAGTATTTTCGACCAAACTGTGGTTGACCGCTTGAATGATAATCGAGACAATGCTGATTCTGTACAGGCGATCATTACCAATACTTTTTGGGAAATAGAATCCAAACTAGAAGACGACCATCGACCCGAGCTGGCCGCATTAATTGTGATTGGGGGGTGGATCGAAGGGCTAAACATCGCCTGTGGACAAGCAAAGATCAATGTGGAAAACCAAAAGATGATCGATCGCATTGCTGAACAAGCTGTGGCACTTGACAATGTAATCGGTCTGGCAAACCTTTATCAGACAAGTAGCCTAACTATTAAAGAACTTCTAGTCAGCCTGAGAGATCTGAAACAATCATTTGACAAAATTAAAGTGACTGAATCTCCGGGAGAAGGCGGAAATGTAGGTGATTCAGTCCCAACAATTGGTGTGAAAATTGAAAGGCGGATGACTCTCGAGCTGCTTGAAGAAATTACACTTAAAGTGTATAATATAAGGGAAGAGGTTGTTAGATAAAAACGTAAATAAGAAAGTTCGGTCAAATAGAATAGTCGCTTCAATTCTGTTACTTGCATTGATTTTTTCGACCAGTGCTTTACAAGCACAATGTCGTTCTTTTGCGAAAAGAAAATGCCTTCCCTATCTAGAAAATGATGATTTCGCATTTAGCGGTCAATTGAATAACGCAGTTGTTCTAGAGGGTGACAAACTGGACATCTCACTCACTTTTCATGAAGGGAAAACTTACCGATTAATGGTCTGCTCCCAACCAATATTAGGCCCTGTGTCTTTCGTGTTACTTGATAAAAACCGTACGCAATTGTTTAATAGCAAAGATGCGGACGTTAACTATTTTGATTTTAAGGTGGAGTCAACTCAGCAATTTATTCTCAAAATAGTTGTTCCTGAAGCTGAAACCACACACGGTATTCATCACGAAGGATGCGTATGCGTTCTTCAAGGTTACAAATAGTGTTATCGTGTTTATGGAAGTATTGTGTTCAATAACGCTGCACTTACTCACCCTTGGTTCGACAATTTTAATTACTTACCGAAATGCCTAAAAGAAGGGAGTTTATAAAAAGAGTAATCCTAACCGGACTTGCAGCTGAGCTCGGAACGAATCTGTCGGGACTTTCAACACTTCTTGCCAATCAAGGTGCGGAGCAAGATAATGCATATACAGAAGGCACCTCAAGTGATTATTGGGCTGTTATCAGGAACCAGTTCCTTGTTAAGGATGGATTTATTTATCTCAACAACTCTACACTCGGACGTTCGCCTAAAAGTGTAATTGAATCAATTATAGAAAGCACATACGAGTTCGAAGAAGTAGTGAAAACGGGGCGCCATTATGTAGAAGATATTCGTCAGAATATCTCCCAATTCTTTGGCGCCAAACCCAAAGAAATAGCGTTTACCAGAAACGCCACCGAGGGAATGAACATAGTTGCTCTGGGAATAGGCCTCAAAAAAGATGATGAAATAGTTCTAACAACACATGAGCACGTTGGGGGGGCTATGCCCTGGATATCTGTTGCAAACAAAGTCGGGGCAAAAATAATTTCAGTCGATCTTGACTTAAGCGGTCAATTAAATTTTGAGCGGATTGTCGGGGCAGTTTCCTCTAAAACAAAAGTGGTTGTGTTCTCTCACGTTACCTGTACAAACGGCATGGTGTTGCCTGCAAAGAAAATTGTCGCACGCTGCAAAGAAATGGGTGTCATTTCTTGTGTTGATGGAGCGCAAGCAGCCGGAATGATTTCACTTGACCTGAATGATATTGATTCCGATTACTATATATCTTGTGGTCATAAATGGTTGTTTGGACCAAAAGGAACCGGAATACTACATATTGCCGAACGCAACCTTAACGTACTCGACACTGATTATGTCGGTGCTTATTCAAATGATTTGTATGACCAGAAAACCGGGCTGCTGGAGCTTAAAAAGGAGGCTAGCAGATATGAATACGGCACAAGAAATGCTTCGCTGCTGGTTGGCCTGAATTCGGCAATAGACTTTATAAAGGAAATCGGCATTGATAAACTACAGGCTCGTGGATCAGAGATGGCTATGCTGCTAAGAACCAAATTAAATGAGGTGGAGGGCGTAGAATTTTTAACCCCTGCACCCGGGCCATATTCCGCTTCGATCCTTACATTTAAAATAAAAGGTCGATCGTATTCCGAAGTTCAGAAGTTATTGTTCCGTAGTTATCGGATAAGAGTTAGGGGGATATACGAGAATGAATTGAACGCAATTCGCGTATCCTGCGCTTGTTACAATAGTGAAGAACAAATACACTCTTTAGCTACTGCAATTTCAACGATCTGCTTAGATTAAGCATTAGAACTAAACTTTATCCCTCCTCCGCTGGACTCAGGAACGAAAAGCACTAATGTATTACTACCCTTCTTGTTAATTCTGCCCCTCCCACGTTTAGCTTCACTGTATATACTCCTGTAGCTAATCCACCGGCATCAAGGCTCAACACATGGTTCCCTTCCGACATGTTATTGTGCTGATCTGATTTTAATAATTTACCTACCATGTCAAACATCTGAACATTTATATCAGACGCTTTCAATAAATTGAACTCAACATTGGCCTCATTGTTAAATGGGTTTGGATAAATATTGAAATCTCTAATCAGGTCTAATTCCGAAACACCTAGAACGGCATCTAGGTTTATATCATCGAGATAGATATTATTGCCACCACCACCAACGTAAACGATCTTAAACCTGAACCTTGGTGTCCAGTATGTCGAATTGATGTTGGTAACAGTAACTTCTTCCCATTCTGAAGAAGTTGGAATAAAAGTTCCACTCTGCTCAGGGGCAGTCGCTACAACCGCAGCTGAAATATTCTTACGTAGGGCCCAGGATTCACCACAATTAGCACTGGCCCAAACCTCAAGTTTATCCGAATTTGATGATTCCCTACGAGCAAAAGCGTATTTGAAGCTAAGCTCAACGCTAGTCGCATACTCTAGATTAATTGTATTACTTATAAAACTGTCATCAGTTGCGCTGTTAGGCGTACTATTGTCAATCCACACAGATCTTGAACCAGTTGCTGCTGCTATGTCCCCTACCTGCCACTGTTGACCATCCTGACTTTCAACAAACCAATCCGGGTGTGGAAGCGACCAAATTGTTTCAAACCCTTCAGAGTACGGTGCATTTCTTCCTGTATTAGGAAGTACTAGAATGTACGCTGTTTTAGTTGTTGTTACAAAACCCGAACCATTTGTAGCCTCAAGGGTTACCGAATAATTTCCGGGCGTAGAATAAATTACATTCGGATGTTGTGCTGTTGAAGAAGCTGGTGATCCTCCGGGAAAGGTCCAGCTCCAACCGGTAACATTGTTGAATGAAAGGTCTTCAAACTGAATCGCACCTCCGGCACAGACCTCATACTTGTCTACATTAAAATCCGCCTTACACAGCTCAGTTGGTGCCGCATCAGCTCCTACAGCTGCTAGATTTGCAGCCTTCCAGATGTTGTTCCTTCCACCTGCGGAAGACGTCAACGCAACCCGCATGCGGTCTACCTGACCTTGAGTGTACATTTTCGAACAATATGAATATTCCATATAGTTCTCTACATTGTCTATCTGATTGAACCCCCAATACGAATTGTCCCCTGAACATGAATTGTTCAATAAGAGGCAAGATGTAACGCCTATACACTCAGGCGTGTCGTTAACGTCGTCGTCATCACCACAGTTCGAAGCAATCCCGGGATTGTTGCTAGGCCCCCAGCAATGGTCCAGATTCAGCCAGTGGCCAACCTCGTGCGTTAGCGATCTGCTTCTGCTAACACTTCCGGTCCCAATAGTTCCGACATATCCGTGCTGTATCCAAATTCCATTGCCCATGCCTGTTCCTGACCAACCAGGATTCGTTGTATAACCTGCGGCTCCACCTATATCGACAGCAACATATATATTCAAATATTCGTCCCCGGGCCAATTCCCGTTGTACACATCATTCCCGTCTATGACTGCCTGAATTTGGTCAGAACCATCCTCCCCCAGATAAGTAAAATACGAATATGTTCTGGTGACTCCATTGAAGCAGTCCCCATTAGGAGCAATGGTCGCTAACGCAAATTCAATTTCCGCATCCGCCGGCATTCCACTGAAACTAGATTGCACAGATCCGGCATCTACATTGTTCAACCTGAAGTCCCTGTTAAGAATTGAAACCGCATCAACGACTTGATCATAGGAAATATTTTCTGCTGTATTCTGGTGGAGTACGTGAAATACGACAGGAATCGTATAAACAACGCCGGCTTTTGCTTCAGGATTAGAAGATCTATCTGCTAAGAACTCTTTATACTCCTTATCCAGAGATCTCTGATGTTTCTCGTATAAGGCCTTCAACGCGGGATGTTTTTCCATCATTTCTTGCCGTTTCCAATGTGTAGAGCAATATTCGACCTCCTCACCTTGTCTAACTCCTAAATGTCTTTGCGATTCCCTTTTATCCTTAACAGTTGGCCCATTTGCTTGCGTAAATGCAGCCGAAAAAAGAAAACATGACAAACACGCAATGATAATATATTTCATAATTGGTATAAATAAGTACAATTCAAAGTCCTCGCTTTACTTATTAAAAAGAAGAGTGATGCAACGTAAAAGTAATAAACTGCCGGCTCAATTGCGTCCCGTTTCTGACCAAAGGTTGAAATACGCTGTCAGTGGTAAATATTGGTTATTTTACGAATTGATCTCCAACAACCTATCGATATCCTTTATAGTGCCAAAAACCACTAACGTATCAGTTTCAAACACCTTTGTATCTGAACCGGGAACCCCAATCGTGTGATGCTCTTTCACCACTTCCCCGTTGACCTCTTCTTCAAATTCTCTTTTAAGAGTAACCAAGGTCAGCCTATATTTATCTCTTAACCCTATGTCTTCTACGGTCCTGTTGGCAATGCCAATAGGCGTCTTAATCTCCGCAATTTCATAATTATCCGGAAGCTGTAAAAACGATATTATACTGGGGTTCATCAACGTTTCGACCACATCTTCTGCTACCGCATCTTCTGGTGTTAGAATTTCTGTCACCCCAATCTTCTCCAATATCGTCCGTTGCTGGTCACCGCTTGCTCTGGCAATTATCCTCTTGATCCCTATATCAATCAGGTGCACACA
The DNA here is from genome assembly GCA_014239715.1 of Flavobacteriales bacterium. The sequence goes on along the minus strand of JAAZYJ010000208.1, from coordinate 1,591 downwards.
TGTTAAGATCGTTGCTTCAAAGTTTTCTCCAATAGCGATCACGGCTGCATCTACATCCTCAATACTTTGAGACATTAGGTTTTTTTTCTTTGTACAGTCCATGGTAACAGCCATCGCAACGTCTTCTTTAAGACTTTCGATTTTATCTTCGGAAAAATCAAAACAATAGACCTCAGCTCCTTTTTTGGCAAGTTTTAACGCGATCTGTCGACCATATCTGCCTACTCCGATTACTACAAATTTATTTCCTTCCATAATTTAAAGGTACAATTTAAGCCATAGCTTGCTTCAGGTCATCAACCAGGTCATCAACGTCCTCAATTCCAACACTTAACCTGATCAACGAATCTACCACACCACTTTGCTCCCTTTCTTCCTTAGGAATGGAAGCGTGCGTCATCGTAGCTGGATGCCCGATAAGTGATTCTACACCCCCAAGAGATTCTGCAAGAGTGAACAATTTAACATTTTTAACTATAGAGAAGGCATCCTCGATCTTATTGCCCTTTAGAGTGAAAGAGATCATACCACCAAAACCACACATTTGAGATTTTGCAACAGCATGATTTTCATGTGATTCTAATCCCGGCCAATACACCTTATCAACCTTTGGGTGTACGTTAAGATAATTTGCTATCACCTCACCATTCTCACAATGCCTCTGGATTCTCAAATGCAATGTCTTTAGCCCTCTTAAAACCAAAAAGGAATCCATCGGTCCACAAACCGCCCCTGAAGAATTTTGAATCCTATACATCTCTTCCGCTATATCGTCATCTTTTGTGACCAATGCCCCCATTACAACATCTGAATGACCTCCTAAATATTTTGTTACAGAATGCATCACAATGTCGGCTCCAAGATCCAACGGAGTCTGAAGGTATGGTGTCGCAAATGTATTATCAACACCCAATATTGCACCACATTCCTTAGCAATTACCGACAAAGACTTGATGTCGATCACATTCATCATTGGGTTGGTTGGTGTCTCAGCCCAGATCAGCCGAGTATTAGCGTTCAGTTTTTCCCTGACATTATCGAGGTCCCCCATGGGTACAAAGTGAAATTTAATGCCATACTGCTGAAAAATAGTTGTGAAAATCCGATATGAGCCCCCATATAAATCGTTGGTGGAGATTACCTCATCCCCCGGTTTTAACATTTTCATAAGGCAGTCTATTGCCGCCATTCCTGACCCAAAACAAGCGCCATATTTGCCGTTCTCAAGCTGTGCAATTGCATTTTCCAAAGCATTTCTGGTAGGATTCCCTGTTCTTGAAGATTCATACCCTTTGTGATTGCCGACGCCATCCTGGACGTAAGTTGACGTTTGAAAAATCGGAGTCATGATCGCTCCTGTTGACGGATCTGGCTCAACCCCTGCGTGAATGGCTTTTGTGCCAAACTTTAATTCAGATACTTCTTCCATAATCGTACGAAATTACATTTTTCTTGTTGTCAATCTACTTATTCGAAAGCGAATTAAATCCGTATTTTTATACAAATGAATTTTCATGCTACATACTTTTCTTTTCTTCCTTTCAATTTTACCATGTCTGATACATGCACAATCTGTGGTTTCCGGCCCATT
>JAAZYJ010000078.1 GCA_014239715.1 Flavobacteriales bacterium | reverse complement strand
ATGATTGCGTGGACCTCTCCAGCATTCACTTCCAGGTTGACACCGTTTAGTATTTTCTTATCCTCTGTTGAGGCGTGTAAATTTTCAATTTTCAGCATTTCTTTTTATCCTACGGATCCCTCCAATGATATTTCCAATAGTTTTTGAGCTTCTACAGCAAATTCCATTGGAAGTTTGTTAAGTACTTCTTTAGCATATCCATTCACAATTAGGCTTATGGCCTTTTCCTCTTCAATTCCCCGTTGCAAACAATAAAATAATTGATCTTCACCTATTTTTGATGTGGTGGCTTCGTGTTCAATCTTAGCTGTGGAATTTTCACATTCGATATACGGAAACGTATGAGCTCCGCAGCGATCCGTCATCAACAACGAATCACACTGTGAGAAATTTCTTGCATTGTCGGCTCCTTTTCCGATTTTCACCAGTCCCCGATACGAATTTTGACTCTTTCCAGCACTAATTCCTTTAGATATGATGGTGCTTCGGGTGTTTTTGCCAATGTGTAACATTTTTGTGCCTGTATCTGCTTGCTGAAAATTATTGGTGACAGCTACCGAATAAAACTCGCCAATGGAGTTATCTCCTTTCAAGATACACGAGGGGTACTTCCATGTTACTGCAGACCCGGTTTCGACTTGGGTCCACGAGATTTTTGCATTTTTTTCACACAGCCCACGTTTGGTGACAAAGTTGAATACGCCACCAACACCTTCTTTATCGCCCGGATACCAGTTCTGAACGGTGGAATATTTAATTTCAGCGTCGTCAAGTGCGATTAGCTCGACAACAGCTGCGTGAAGCTGATTTTCATCTCTCTGTGGAGCCGTACAGCCCTCGAGATAGCTGCAATAACTTCCTTTCTCAGCTATGACCAACGTCCGCTCAAATTGGCCCGTTCCTGATTCATTGATCCGAAAGTAGGTTGAAAGCTCCATGGGGCAGCGGACACCTTTGGGATATAACAAAATGATCCGTCCGTGAAAACCGCAGAATTAAGTGCTGCGTAAAAATTATCCGTCATAGGCACGACAGACCCAATGTACTTTTTAACAAGTTCAGGGTGTTCTTGAACCGCCTCGCCAAACGAGCAAAAGATAATGCCCAGTTCTGCAAGTTTTTCTTTGAAAGAAGTCGCTACGGACACAGAGCCCATGACAAAATCAACAGCAACACCTGAAAGTCTTTTTTGTTCTTCAAGAGATATGCCAAGTTTCTCCATTGTTTTTCTAAGCTCTGGATCAACCTCATCAAGGCTTTCAAGTACCTTTTTTTGTTTCGGTGCGGAATAATATGAAATGGCTTGAAAGTCAGGCTTATTATAGTTAACATGAGCCCAATTGGGTTCATCCATTTTTTGCCATGCATGAAATGCCTTGATCCGATATTCTAAAAGCCATTGAGGTTCATTCTTTTTCTTGGAAATGTGACGAATCACAGTTTCATCAAGACCAGCCGGGAGCTTGTCCGATTCGATGTCCGTTGTGAAACCAAACTCATATTCTTGGTTTCTCAGATCTTCTTTTAAGTCATCTTCAGAGTAGGCCATATTGTACGGATTAAATTGAAAATGATTCGCCACAACCGCAAGTGCGATCGGCATTCGGGTTTTTAAACACAAACCCTTTACCATTCAGACCCCCTGAGTAGTCAAGGGTGGTTCCGACTAGATAAAGAAAACTCTTTTTATCAACCACGACTTTTACTCCATTATTCTCAAATTCCTTGTCGCTTTCGGACAGTTCATTGTCAAAATCAAGTCGATACATAAGGCCCGAGCAACCTCCGCCATCAACCCCGACTCGAATAAATTGCCCTGTTTTTCTGGCTTCTGCCATCAGCTCTATTGCCTTCGCCTTTGCGCTATCTGTTACCGTAATCATAAACCCGTTATTATCGCCTAATAATTCGCCTGCTATTTAGATTCATTATAAATAAGCTATTTGTCGTTGTCAAAAGTACCTAAAAAGTCCTATCAACACAAGAAAATAGAAGAGTAATATGCTCAACGGACAATAAATCAATAGGATATGTTGACTATCTTTGAGCCCATTTTAGAGGGAAAAAAAGGAAATGGGTAGTTTTTGTCAACTTTAATGGGAACAGGTATGCAAGAAAAGACATCAAGAACAGAAGTGAAGGATCTGGGAGAGTTCGGATTGATCAAGCACCTCACAAAGAACATTGTAATTCAGAATTCGTCTACAAAAACCGGCGTGGGTGACGATGGGGCAGTTCTTGATTATGGAGACCGGGAGGTGGTTGTGTCTACAGACATGCTAATTGAAGGAGTTCACTTTGATATGGTCTTCAATCCACTGAAGCACCTGGGGTACAAAGCAATAATTGTCAACCTATCCGACATTTACGCAATGAACGCCCATCCTAGACAAGTAACTATAAGTCTTGGTATTTCCTCAAAATTTTCGGTCGAAGCTCTTGAAGAATTGTACGAAGGCATGGTCTTGGCGGGAAAAATATATGGGGTTGATATTGTTGGGGGTGACACAACAACATGTAACGCCGGACTCGTAATTTCTGTTACGGCAATAGGTGAAGTGGCTAAGGGTAAGGCGGTTTATCGAAATGGGGCCAAAGAGAAGGATTTGCTGGTAGTTTCTGGTGATCTTGGTGCTGCATATATGGGGCTGCAACTTTTAAACAGAGAAAAGGAGGTGTGGAAAGCAAACCCAAATATGCAGCCGGACCTGGATGGGCATGACTATATTTTAGAAAGGCAGCTGAAACCTGAGGCACGAAAGGATATTATAAAGCTGCTGGGCGACCTGGATATTTCCCCAACAAGCATGATTGATATTTCAGACGGCTTGGCTTCTGAGATAAAACACCTGTGTACACAATCCGCGTTGGGAGTTGAGCTATATGAAGATAAGATCCCGATTGACCCGACCACATATCAGCTTGCACGAGATTTTGATCTTGATCCAACACTCTGTGCTTTAAGTGGGGGCGAGGACTATGAGCTTCTTTTCTCGATCTCGATTGCAGATTATGAAAAGATAAAATCCAATGGGGATCTAACCGTTATTGGTCACTTTACTCCTGAATCTTCCGGATTAAATATGGTGACAAAAAGCGGAGCTTCCGTTGAACTAAAAGCGCAGGGGTGGGATGGAATGAGGAACAATTCCTAGTCCGCTCACGCTTTTTTTAACAGTTCATCTTTGAACGAGCTCTTGTTGATTTTACTTCTTGTCCAGGCGATAAAGTCAAAATATTCAAATGCTGCTTTTTCAAACGGATCAGATTTGATCTCCATCAAATCGCTATACAGGTCGGAGTATGCAAGCTCAGTTTCTTCTTCCGATTTACATTTTAGCTTTGTGCCGATAAACGCCAGCATAACCGATTCAAATTTGTATGTGCGGTTTCGTGTTTGAAGATAGCGCTGTGCCGATTTCAGAGCATATGGCGCTAACCTTACATTCTCAAGCTCAAGATGAATAAGGAGATTCAAGATCTGAGTGAAGCAAAAAATATCCAGGGTTTGATCTATATCTGCGTTGTTCAATAGTTGATTGCTCCACTTCAATGCAGCATTGTATTCTTCTTTGCAGAACTACCGAATGCTAATACTGGCCCCAATGTAGGCCGTCCTGACACTATTAATTTTATCGCCATAAAGTCGAAACCCCTCTTCAATTTGTGGAACGAGATCCAGTCCTTTTTCAAACTGACCTATTATTGCGTGCAACGTAAGCTCAATGCTGTAGGTTGAAGAAAATAATTTAATGTCAAGATCTTCATTCGTGTTGAGGAGCAGTGTTTCCGGAAGTGCCCTAAGTTTTTCTAAATAACTAAACGATTCTTCAATGTCATTCAGCTGACTTGTAACATAGATCATGTTGGTGAGAATCGAAAAATAGATGTTGGGCTCTTCTTTGAATTTATCTTTATTTTCCTCAATGTAAAAGAGCAATTTTTTCAGATGAATGTGGCATTGTTGGTAGTCTCCAGCGGCAAAATAATACGCGCTGTAAATATGGTGATAGAGGTATTTCGTTTCGAAAAAAAGTGCACGATCTTCACTACTTAGAAGAGTGTTGTCTATAATGCTCTTAAAACGAGCCAGTTCATCGGCACTTCTTGCGCGCCCCTGCTGGTGCAGGATCTGAAACAGTCTGCTTTTGATATTCCAGAAATGACTGTAGTTGCTGATCTTTTCGAGTACCAATTGATCCTCGTCAAGAATCTCGCCCAAGCCGTTTTTGTCCGTGTGGGTGTAATTGTCTTTTTCGATCAATAACTTTTCCCACATGAATATTTCGATCAACGAAGTGTGTTTTTCATATTTGTAAGCAATCTTTTTTGCGCTCTTTAGCTGTTTGGCACTTTGTTTATAGAGCGATTTTTTATATAGTATTTCGGCATAATGAATTTGCCTTTTTAATTGTGCATTTATGGAGCTGTTGGAATGAAATGCGTCCAGACTTTTAAGTACATGATCATAAAGTCTGTTCTTAGTTATCGAAAATTTATTGACAAATCCTTCTGATTTAAACTTTAAAATTATTGCTTCTTCGTCGTATTCGGGCTGCTTATCAATGGCATCAAAGATCAGCTGGTAATTGTTTTTACCTCCGATGGCATGTCGCGAAGAATAGACTTTGAAATATCTTTTTTCTGCTTTTGAAAGAGACTTTATGAGCTGGTGAAGATGAGATGAGACTTTGTTGGACATGTATATAATTTATCTTAAATACAGGAAATGTGCTGTGGTACTGCGCACAACAACTGATTTCCCGGATCTGTTCTTAACCGTTCATTTGTAAATACTGCCGTTGCATCATTGAACAGTAGCACCTAGCTAAAGGTAGAAAAATAATCGTGCCAAAGTTGAGTTTAGAAATGAGATTATACGCTCTAATATCAAAGTGTTAGACATGTATAAAATTCAAGAAAAATTGTGTGACTATCCGGGGTCGATGCCAGAGGAACCAGACCCACCTGCATTACCGCCTGGTTTGTGGCCGTCACTTCCAGGAATAATTTCGTCGTCGTCGTCGTCAGGATCAGTTATGCCGCTCCCGCTGTTGCTGGTGTCAATTTCGTCATCGTCGTCGTCGGGGTCGGTTATTGAGCCGCCAGAACCATCGCCTTCTTCTCCATCATCGTTATTCATATTGTCAGCATCGCCACTTTTGAGCATAAATGACGGGTCATCAGAAACAACCTTCTGGTCTATTGGGGCAATTTTTGAGCATGCCGCAATAAGTATTATTCCGATGAGTATAAACGCTATTCTTATTAATCTAGTCATGGATACACCTCACTATGATACTCAAAAGTAGACAAAAACCTCTGAAAATCAATAGGATTAACGGTTTTTTTTGTTGAAAGTTGTGTTTTTTTCTAGTGGAAATACGATCTCAACTTTAGTTCCAATCGATTTTCCGTGTTCGTCTTGCATTTCAAACGGGCCAAGAATCTGAATATTGCGTTTCGTAATTTTCCTCAGCACATTTATTCTGGAGCTTGTGATCATCATTCCCCTTGAGTCGTGGGAGATGCCTCTTGACTGTTTTAGTTCCAATGATTGGTTGATGCCAATTCCGTTGTCTTCTATGGTAAACTTAATTTCTTCATTCTTTTTCAGAATATCCACTTCTATCTTGCCTGGCTTTTTCATAGGGAGGACCCCGTGCCAGATACTGTTTTCAACATAAGGCTGGAGGAACATTGCCGGAACCCTGACCGAATCAGTATCCAAAGAAGGATCTATGGTGATTTCATAGTCAAATTTATTCTGGAAACGCATGTGCTCCAATGAAATGTAGAGATCCAGGCGCTCCAGCTCTTCAGTTAGCAGAACCAAATTGTCTGCTGAATTCGAAGAATCCAAATTTTTCCGTATCAATTTAGCGAAACTGCTCAGGTAGCGGTTGGCTGACAATTTATCCTGCCTGTTGATGTAGTATTGAATAGAGTTTAATGCATTAAAGATAAAATGTCTGTTCATACTTGCATTAAGCGATTGTTGTTCAAGATTCATCAATCGGGTTTTGTAGATTAAACTCTCTGTAGTTCTTTTGGCCTCCTCTGTCCGCTTCCGGATAGTGTATATCAGATAGATAAGCGCGATTCCTAACATTGCCATAAGTGTCATGAACCACCAGGTTTTCCAGAAAGGAGGATTAATGATGAAAGAGAACGTTTGCTCTTTTGTCCATGACTTTTCATTGATCGTGGCCCTGACCTTAAAATCATATTGACCTGATTGCAAATTAGAATAGGTGATAAATCGAGTCTGCGTAACAGGATTCCATTGAGTATCAAAACCTTCTAGTTTTGTTTGATATTTCACTTGCTTTGGAAAACTCTGGGATATACCTATAAAGTGAAAGGTCAGATGATTTTTCTGAAAGGGCAGACTTAAATTAACGGGAAGGTGATTGTTGTGGGTATATCCCTCACAATAGTCGTCCCAATTGGTCTTATCAAGAGACAGTTGTATTTCTGATATGTTGAGGATAGGGTTGTCGGCCTTATTCTCTTTTTCAACATTGCCTCTTATGAACATAAGGGCCCCGTTAATGGTTCCGAACCAAAGTGTTCCTGACTCGCTTTTAAATGCCGCATTTAAATTGGTTTCATAGCTTCTTGTGCCATCGTCTGGGGTGTAATTTCTAATGATCAATTCCTTGTGCTTGTAAAAGGACGGGATACTAACTTCATGCAAGCCGTGATTTGTTCCGGCCCAAAGGACATTATCATTTTCCAATAATAAAAAATTGACAAAGTTGTGACCTGAGGAAGGTCCAAGCTGAAATTTTTGTGCCTTGCCATCCGAGACCATAAATAAACCGTTGGGGTTGCCAACCCAAAAATTATTTGAGTCTAAATAGGCAATGGAATATGCCGGATACAGCTCTTTGTCGTTGTCAATTCCCAATTTTTTGATCGTATTGTTCTTATAGACGAATATTCCGGTGGAGGACCCGATCAGCAGGCCTCCATCAGCTGAAGAGTGCATTGCTCTGACACTTTTGAATTCAACGTCAAAATGATGAACAGAGTCGTCACTGTACGCGGCTAACCCATTCCTATGCCAGATAAACATTCTGCCATCGTGTTCGATCAGACTGGTTAT
>JAAZYJ010000079.1 GCA_014239715.1 Flavobacteriales bacterium | reverse complement strand
CACCAAGAATGTAACCCAGAGCGGTGATGTTTCGGATTACATCCTTACCATCGTAATAACAGGAATTAGATCCTGTACCTAAAATGGCGGCCACACCAGGGTCATGTCCACACAGTGCGCGAGCTGCACCTAAAAGATCATGATCTACACGGATCAGCGCATTCGTGAAAATTTTTTGAAAAGCCCTTTCCAGTACAGCACATTTATCTTCACTAGAACAACCTGCCCCATAAAAGTGTACCTCTTCAATACTTGTCTGGTCCGCCTTTCTAATCTCAGGCAGGAGCTCATTCTGAATAACATTCAAACATTCCTCAGTATCCTGAAAAAAAGGATTTAATCCGGTAGTCGATATAATGTCGTGGTTTCCTAAATCATCAAGGATGCACCAATCGGTTTTGGTAGAACCACTGTCTGCAATCAGTATCATCCTACAAATTAAATATAATTCCGGCATTTATTTGCCTAAATCCTCCAGGCATGATCCCGGAAGAAACGCGATGTAAGCGTGACGCCGTATAAATTTCATCCAGCAGGTTCTTACCAGCTATGAACACGTTCATGCCGTCAAACAACCGGGCCTTACTTTTGAATGTATAACCGATATTTGCGTCAAGAATACCAAATTGCTCCAGCTTTCCTATTGCTCCTTCAGCGGTTTCATTCTCAAAGTTCAGATATTCTGTATACTGAGCACCGACCATGCTATAGCTTACACCCAAATTCAATCCTTTGTATCCGTAATTCACGTTTACGCTTATGATCTGAGCAGGCACATAAGGAGCTGCATTGTTTTCAATTTTTCCGTTTCCGAACTCAAATTCTATGGATTCGATCGCATCAAAATCTGAATACGTCAATTCTCTGTCGATCAAGCTATCATTAACAAAGTAAACTGAATAACCGGAACGCTCTCCATTGACTTTGTCTATGAGCTCTTGCTTTGTTGCATCCGTATGCTTTGCTTTGAATAAATCCGAATCTTTGAGCATTCCACTTAAAATGCGAGAGCTCATCCAAGTACATGACAGTCCAAGCACCAGCTCATGCTCATCGCTATTAAAGAGCTTTCCGAAATCAAAGCTTCCGTTCAGCTCGACACCCCTAATGCTAACCGAACCTAATGTTTCAAAAGCCTCTTTTCTTCCTGCCGCGTAGTAATTTTCAATCGTGTTATTAAATGCTGTTAATTGGCCTTGCAATTTCCCACTTACGCCATACCCTCTGATGCCCAACTCGTAACATTTACTAACCTCGGGTTTCATGTTAATTTCTTCATCCTCAGGTGAAGAATCTACCAATCCCTCTTCGTTTACACCTACAAAACCAACGCTTGAAGTTGGCGGAGTATAGCCCATATATGCTCCTGAATAAAGTTCAAGTTTATTTGAAGCTGAATCGACCAAAAGATAATTCACATTCATTCCGGGCAACAGCTGCCCAAAGGAATTGTTAATTGCACCATAATCTTTTGAACCGTCATTAAGCGGGTCAGCTGCAATGGATAGCAAATTGAACTTTTGCATATGTATTAGCTCGTAACGCAACATTGGCGACAGACTAAGTTTGTTGTATGTGAACGTGTTTTTAACGAAGCCCGATAAAGCAGACAAGAGATATTTTTGATCTTTGACGATTTCACCACTTCTGGAAAAACGGCTGGAATCATTGACGATCTCCTGATTATAGAACTGCTCTGTATGACCGTTCAGACCAATGTTCAGCTCTCCGTTGAATTTTTCGCTTAAGGAATAATCCCAGGTCATCTCTTCCTTTAATCCGGCAACTCTGAACAATCGATTTCGTGCCTTGGTACTTTCCCTTCCATTCTCGACCCTACCCACACGCACATAATCATCAGGTGAAAAGCTACCCTGAAGATAGCTGTACTTTTCGTTAAAGATATCCTCTCCAACATATCCCCTAACCTCCTCAGCAAGTAGTAAGGTTGTATTCTGTCTCCACCAATCTCTCGTGAATTGAGATGCGTAACCAGTTGAGGTGAGAACTACATTATCCCCCAATTTATATTTGTAGATCACGTCCAAGGCATAACGCTTAGTTGAGAGATCATCTGCGTCGAATGGGTTTTGTGTAGGATCCATTGCAAAGGTTAATGGCGTCAAGCCACTGTATGTCGCCTTAGAATTCTCCTGATGGAAATTGATCTTGGAATAGAAAGTGGATCGTTCTCCAAGATCAGCGTAAACTTTACCCGTAACGTTGAAAATATGAGAGGACGTGTTTTCCTGGAAACCGTCAAATGACTTGTTCAACACTTGCAATTCCGCTCCCACGTTCTTCCATGTCCCGCCATAAGTAAGGAACTCTGAGTGATAACCTCGCTGTCCTCCTGTGAGAGATGCTCGAAATTCGGGCTTCAACGATGGCTTCTTTGTAATGTAGTTTAATGCTCCATACATATTATTAGGCCCCATTGTCAAGGCGTCAGCGCCTTTAACAACTTCTATTCCATCCAACCGGTCTGTCGGTGGGTTGTAATAAGCTGAGGGCGATAAATATGGAGCAGGTGCAATAGGTACGCCATCTTCTAATAAAAGTAACTTCTCAGATCTTCTCGGATAAGACCCTCGAATACCAACATTCAATCGATTGGATATACCCATATCCCCGGCAACATTCACTCCCGCAACCCTCTTAAGAATCTCCTCGCTTCCCAATGGCTGAATCTTTCTAAGCTCTTTTTCCTGAATTACATTAGATGTTCCGTTGTAATGGCGGCTATAAGCAGGCCTTATATAAACGATCTCAAAGGGCTCCATGATCGTAACCAACGGTTCCATATGAAGCGTCCCTAAGTCTGTAACAGCTCCTCCTATTTCGATATCGGCCAAAACGATCTTAGCATATCCCAATGTGGTAATCGAAATGTTGTAAATTCCCGAGGGTATGTTCTGTAAAAATATGTTACCCGAATCATCTGTGTACCCATGCTGGTCCTCACCCACCTGAACAGAAACAAAAGACATGTTAGCGCCACATTCTGCTGAAACTACTTTTCCCTTGAGATCACCTGATCTACCCGAAACAACAATTAACATCAACAGGAGAGACAACAAGTATTGATTCATGTTTTATCCTTTATTTAGATTAATTTTAAATAACACGACAAAACTAAACCTGAGAGGTCAATTCATCAATACCTTAAACAGGGTATAATCAAAAAGGGGTTAAACCCAAATGAAATCTTGAAATGACAGGAGATGTATCTGGATCAAGCGGGTTAATTTCTGAACTGCATTTTCATCTTTTGTGATTTTCCTGTTTGCCAAATTCAAGTGCTCATCGATAGAATCTGAAATATTCAATTCTCTGGATAACACAACTAAAGATACTTTGCTATTGTACAATTTGATCAAATCAAACAACCCGCGTAAGCTGACGTCAGGGATTGAATGGTCTACCACAACCATATCCGGTTCCTCATGCAAACTATCTATCAGAGCAAGGCCTGTGTTGTAGTGTTGAACTTCAATACTACCATCCTGCCCCAATCGCTCTTTGATGATACTTCCGTAAAAGTCATCTTCATCGACAAATGCCACTCTGAATTTATCTGTGCTTAACATCTCAAATAAGTT
>JAAZYJ010000080.1 GCA_014239715.1 Flavobacteriales bacterium | reverse complement strand
GATTCTACAGTGGAAACAGTTAAGACGATCATAGGTGAGAACACCGGTAACCTAAATGAAAGTTTTGTTGACCATATCATTCAGGTCTGTTTGAGCCTGTGCCAGCACAAAATCCCCATTTTCGAGCATTCGAGTGTCAGATCCCAGACGAAGGTCTATAGATTTATTTCCCAAGATATCCGAGGCCAGTATAGCCACAGAGTTACTGGGAATATCAATAGATGGGTCATCAACTATAAACGTAACATCAATAAGGCTTGGGTCTTCATCGTTCATGGTTAACCCGGTGACCACCCCAACCTGAAATCCACTAATTTTAATGGGGCTGGCGTTCACCAAACCATCTACTCTTTGATATGTTGTGTGAAATGCTCGGTTTTTGGACAATAAGTTTTCACCTTTTAGGTAAAACAAACCAAAAATCAGCGCTGCTATAGCTGTTATAGCCACTATTCCTATCAATACCTCTCGTTTCACTCTGAGTTTTCTTTTGTTAAGTTCACACCTTGCTGAACAGTAATTTTTTCTCCGTTGTAATAGGCGACAATAAATGCCGAGTCGAATCCAACTTTCCGGACCTCATTCTGCCTTGATCTAGCTTCTTCAAAGGTAAAAAAGTTTCCTACAGTGTATTTATAAATTCCATTTAACTCATGCTGTTCAACGTCTGAAAGTCCTTTAAAGTTCACTGCACTTGTGCTGATAGAGATCGAAGAAGCCGATATCTGCACTTTAAAAACAACTTGATTTTTTCTAGCTGGAATTACTTCCTTTTCCGGTTCTTGAGGTGTTTTTATGTCAACGCTATTTCCTTCATCAGTAATCGAATGATTAACCCCATCAATCCTGTCTTTGTATTTTTTAAACCCAATATAAATACTCTTAGCCAATTCATCCTGTCCAATCGAGCTTGATAAATACTTTTCTTCTCCGGCATGCGACAGAAAACCAAGCTCTACCAATATTGCGGGCATAGTAGTACGGTATAACACCATAAATCCAGCTTGTTTAACGCCTCTGTCTAGTCTTTTGGCATCTTTCACAAAACTTTTCTGTACCAGGTTGGCCAACGTAAGGCTTTGATCCAAATGGGCATTTTGTCGCATTGCCAAGCCAATATATGCATCAGGATCTTTTGGGTCAAAATCCTGATATTTCGATCCATGGTCATCTTCCATAAGAATAGATGAGTTTTCTTTCTTGGCAATTTCCAAAGCAGCTTCAGATTTGTGTAATCCAAGTACCCAAACTTCTGCGCCGGTAGCTTTTTTATTGATCGCCGAATTTGCGTGTATCGACACAAATAGATCCGCACTTATGGAGTTGGCCTTTTTGCACGATCGGCCAATCCAATGAACACATCCGTAGAACGGGTATAAACAACTTTAACGTTCGGATGGTTTTTCTTAATGATGTTTCCGAATTTAAGTGAAACTGAAAGTGCTACATCCTTTTCATATGTTTTATTGCCGCCAACGGCACCCGGATCTTTCCCACCATGACCAGCATCAATAACGATCGTTCTAATACCTAAACCCTCCTGAGACCAGCTACAACCCGCCGATAGAATAAACACAAGAAAAACGGAAAAAATACGTTTCTTCGCATATAAGATTAATGCGCTATTGAATGTAAGCTGTTTCATATCGTTTATTGCGAAGGTTTCCTACCTTTTAAGCATAAAGCGTACCAACAAAAATAACTTCGTTAATCATCAACCATACAGTAATTGTCTTGTACTTATCCTTGTGATACTGTTGATAAGCAATTCGACCTATTCACAAACCGGAAATACTGATTCCATTCGAGTTGACACAAGCGACGTCAATTTCGAAGCTCCGGTTGAGTACAATGCCGAAGATTCAATGATCTTCAGCATTCCCTTGCAGCAAGTATACTTGTACGGTAAAGCACACGTCACCTACGGTGAAATAGCACTGGATGCAGATTACATTGAGTTTAACTTCAGCACTAAGATCGCTTTAGCCAAATACACTGTTGATTCAGCAGGGAAAGTAATAGGCAAACCAATATTCAGAGAAGGCGGAGACGAATATGAAATGGATAGTATCCGATACAACTTTGACACGCGAAAAGGTATCATTTACAACGTAAGGACCGAGCAGTCAGAAGGATATCTCACCTCTGAAATTGTTAAAAAACAGCCCAATGATCACGTTCATGTTTCCAAAGGAAAATACACTACCTGTGATCTTGAAGACCCCCACTTTTACTTTAAGCTGAGTAAGGCAGTAGTAATTCCTGACGACAAAATCGTATCCGGACCTCTAAATTTGTGGATAGCGGACATACCAACACCTTTAGGCCTTCCATTTGGTTACTTCCCGAATAAGAAAGGAGGGACAAATGGTATTGTAATTCCTACCTATGGCAACTCTCCGAGTCTGGGTTACTTCCTACAGGGGCTTGGCTATTATCATCATTTTGGCGGAAAGTTTGACACTCAGATATTAGGAGATATATACTCTAGAGGTAGCTTTGGCATTAGGAATCTCTCCCGCTACAAGAAGCGATATAAATACAATGGAAGTTTTAATATTCAATACACAAAATTGCGCATTTCAGAGCCTGAATTCCCTGACTATTCAAAGACCTCTCAGTTCTTTATCAGATGGTCACACAATCAAGATCCAAAGGCCAACCCCGGTTCTAGATTTACTGCAAACGTTAATCTGGGTTCTATCAATAACTTCTCAAATAACTTTAACAGCTCAAGCACGGATTACTTATCAAACACCTTCAACTCGAACATTCGATGGAGCAAAACATTCAGTAATTCGCCTTTTTCAATGAGTGTTAACATGAGACATACTCAGAATACACTCACTGAGATCGTGGCAGTTACCCTCCCTGAAGCAAACATTAATCAAAGTCGAATCTACCCTTTGAAGAATATTGGAACAACAAAAAGCAAGCTCATTAGAAACTTAACTCAAAATACCGGTTTCAGTCAGAGTTTTGATATCAAAAACGAGATCAGCGATTCTGCTACAAATTTTGCTTTAAATAATATTGAAGGGCTTGCCAGCTCAATGAGAAACGGGATGAGACATAATGCCAACTTGAACACTTCTGTTAAAATGGGGCCGTTTACACTCAATCCGGCGGCAAGGTATACGGGAAGATATTATCTGCAGTATCTGAACAAAACCTATAACGAAATTGATACTACGGTTATAACTGATACAGTGCACAGGCCCAGAGGAGCTCATGAAGCCAGCTTCAGTGCAAGTATGACCACGAAAATTTATGGGATGTATGGTTTTGCCGGATTTCTCAGAGGGAAGCGAGAGGCTGAGATCAGGCACGTGGTAACACCAAATGTTAATTTTACATACACGCCCAATTTCAGCACAGACATTGAAGGGAATTTTGGGACCAATGGTGAGACCGCTACATATTCTCCGTTTGACCAAGGAATTTATGGCAAACCCAGCAATGCAGAAAGTGGAATCATATCGTTCAGCCTGATTAACAGCTTAGACATGAAGCTCTGGGCTCTAAACGATACTACAGAACAGGAGAAAAAGAAAAAAGTAAAACTTATTGAAAATTTTGTGTTAAGCTCATCGTATGACTTTATGCGAGACTCAATGAACTTATCCAACATCTCATTCACCGGAAGAACAAAACTTTTTAAGTCGCTGAATTTAAATTTCAAGGCATTTTTGGACCCGTACACATACAATGATGGAACCAGGATTAACACTTATAGGTGGAATTCTGATGGCAAAATTGGGACGATCACATCCACGAACCTCGCGCTTAGCTACAACCTTAGGAGCAAAAAGAAATCTGGAAACAAAAATCTGGAAAACGTGTCGGAGGAACAGCAAAATCAATTTGAAGCGCTATCGGATGCCTATGTTGATTTTACCATACCCTGGCAAATGAATATTTCATATAACATTTCATCCTTTCGGTCTTTCATAAATACCGAAAATGATACGACCACCTTTTCACAAACGTTGCGGTTGAACGGTGACCTTGGACTAACTAAAAAATGGAGAATCGGTATAAATACAGGTTTTGATTTCACAACCAAAGACTTCAACTACACAACCGTGTCCATTTATCGCGACATGCACTGCTGGGAGGGTCAATTCAACTGGATTCCATTTGGCGCAAGAAAAAGCTATACGCTTACAATCAACGTTAAAGCAGCAATTCTTAAAGACCTAAGAATACAACGTAAAAGAGCATGGTACGATAATGCTTTCGGAGAAGGGTTGTAATTGTTTTCTTGTTCAACTAATTTATTACTTTTGCCGAATGAAAATAACACAAGATACAGTAGTCACAATGCATTACGTTCTCAAGAACGACAACGGTGACATCATTGACCAGTCAAATGAAGAAAGAGGCCCATTGTCTATTTTACAAGGACATGGAAATATTATTCCCGGCCTCGAGGAAGAGCTTTTGGGAAAACTAAAAGGGGAATCATTTGCTACTGTCATTGAACCGGATGCCGGATACGGTGAATATCAGGACCACATGGTTCAGGTTGTACCATTAAGCGGTTTCCGATCTGATGACGAAAATGAACAGCTTCAGGAAGGAATGCAGGTTGAAGTAGAAACCGATCAAGGTCGAGCGGTGGCATTAGTGACTAGTATCAAAGACGAAGAAGTAACATTAGATCTGAATCATCCGCTTGCCGGAGAGACCTTGCGCTTTGAAATTGACATTGTCGATGTACGACCGGCAGAAGAAAATGAAATCGAGCACGGGCATGCCCACGGCCCACATGGTCATCATCACTAATTGAAGGTGTGCAATTCAAATTATTTTTAACCTGACAGGATGGGAAAAAGAATAATTGAAACTAAGAATGCTCCTGCTCCGATTGGACCGTATAACCAAGCCGTTGTTGTAAATGGGCTGCTCTATATGAGTGGCCAAATTGCCATTGAGCCTTCGTCGGGCGCATTGATCCTCAACACGATTGAAGACGAAACCCGACAGGTAATGGAGAACATAAAGGCTGTTTTGAATGAAGCAGGTTGCACTTTCGATGACGTAATAAAATGTTCCATTTTCATTTCAGACATGGAAAATTTCGGCAGAATAAACAAAATATACGGGTCTTATTTTTCAGGTCTGTTCCCGGCCAGGGAGTGCGTTGAAGTAAGTGTTCTTCCCAAAAATGTAAATGTTGAAATATCTGTTATTGCTGGTTTACCTTCGAGTGATCAATAGCTTCAGTCTCCTCTTCTACACTTGATTCATTTGCTTTTTTCCTCATTGCTGCCAAGTGAACAGCAAAAAGTCCAAAACAGACCAGGCTAAATACAAGCGACTCCATAGGAAAGCCCAGATCCTTAAACCAAGGAAAAATAACGCAAGCGACACAGGTAAATCCGTACAACAATACCCCAAACCTTTTCCGCCTGTAAATTAAAGCGATCGAGATAAGACTGACTAAATGAAAACAGGCATAAGGGAAAAAAAATGAAATCCCCATTTCCCGTAACTCCTGATAATCCTGAAACCTGGATGAATCTGCCGGAGAGAATACCGCAAAACATCCCAGGCCTACCATTAGAACGAGCATGAGGAAACTCCACCCAAAAAGTATCCAACAAGTCCATTTCAGTAGTTTTCCAGGATCATTCTTTCCGAAAATTCTTCGCTTTAGCCATTTAATCTTAGGATCATTGAAGAGGCTCATAAGCGTTATTTAGATGTGCTTTTTCTATCCATGTGCTTCCGTTGGATTCCCCACATAAATACAAATAACACCATAATCAGCAGGTCGCCATACCCCAGCACCCTGAAGGTCGGATAGAATCCGAAACCCAAAAAGTAGATCGGGATCAGTATGTACGCTAATTGACAAACCGTATATAGCTTAAACCCCATTTTGACCCGATAAAACATCAGGGCCACTCCAAGTAGCACGGGTACATTCATAATGCCAAGAATCAAAAAAAGCCGACTGACATTCTTCAAGCCGGTAACAGAAACATCAACGCCTTTATTTTCCCATTGCTCTATATTCTGTTCATACAGTTCTTTTGCCGGGTTTCCATCTTCAAACCCATCGATGATATAGGTTTCAATTCCCATATAATAGCTAAGGTCAGAAACAGCACATATCACGAATCCGATCATACTCAGAAGACCAAGTATGATAATGGGCCTTGAAGCAATTTTCTTCTTACTGTTTATACCATTATCTATCTGTTCAGCCACTTTTCGAAATTTTGTTTTTGAGATTCTGTTATGTTTTCCATGTGTTTTATCTTACATTTTTGAAATCCACATGTAAATTCCGGATCGGCCATTATCACTCCGAATTTGCCGTCACGAACAATTCCCAACTCTTGTTTTTCCTTACCAAAATACGACAACCAGCTATCGAGGTCTCCATCAATAGCGTAACCGTTCACGGATATAATCTGATCGCCTCTAATCACATTGGAATTGTAGGCAGCCGATTCAAAAGCGACATCCGTAACTTTAAATTTCCCATCCGCATATGTTCCTTTCAAACCAAATTTTCTTACCCAAGATCTATCATCAACCAAGGAAAACTCAAGACCGAGCTGTTCAAAGGCATTCGCAAGTTCATTGCTGTAATCCACAGGTTTTTCCACCAATGAAGCAAACAAAACAGCAATATCTCTTCCCGCAACTTCACTTGAAATGCGAATGTAATCTTCCTGAGAATATCCAACATCTTTACTGGCCAGCTCAACATACATTCTCCTTAACACATCGTCTAGCCCTCCTGTTGAATTCGGAGAACTAATCAGCGCAACGTCAAGGATGAAGGAGAAAAGACAACCTTCAGCATAGATGGAAGTTTTTCTATTAGGAACGCCTGCTTGATAACCATCTAACCAGGTATCGTAAGAACTATCAGCCACAGACAAGTTAAATCGACCGCCGTTATGAAAATGTCTTTCCATATACGCCTGTAATTCTTTAAAATACTGCTCTTCATCTATTACCGCGGAGGAGAACAGAAATTTATCTCCCATATAAGTGGTTACGCCTTCATACACATAACCCAATCGAGAATAGTTTTCTCTGGTGTAGTCATAAGGAAGCATCTCCTGGGGTCGAATTGTCTTCACGTTCCAAGCATGATATAATTCGTGACTGGAAACACCCAAGAACTCGATGTACCTCTTACCCATTACATCATACCCCGGCCCGATCAGGCACACCGTAGATGTCGTGTGCTCCACACCATGATACGATCTGTATGGAGTGATCTGAAATAAAAAATGATACTCCTTTACAGGGAAATGCCCAAAAGCTGCTATTTGTTTGCTTGTGAACCGTTCAAAATCGAGCTGAATTTTAGACCAGTTCGG
>JAAZYJ010000081.1 GCA_014239715.1 Flavobacteriales bacterium | reverse complement strand
CTCGTGAATTGGAAGACTTGGAGGGAACTCTAAACAAAGTTCAGCGTGAACACAAAATGCTCAATGAGGAGGTTGGGGAGGAAGATATCAGTCGTGTTGTTGCCCGCTGGACAGGAATTCCTATTGAACGCATGATGGAATCAGAAAAACAACGCTTGCTCAAGATGGAAGAGATACTTCATAAAAAGGTCGTGGGACAGGATGATTCTGTACGCCTGGTTTCTAACTCGATCAGAAGAGCACGCGCTGGATTGCAGGATCCATTGCGTCCCATAGGTAGTTTTATGTTTCTAGGACCGACCGGTGTTGGGAAAACCCAATTGGCAAGGTCTCTCGCTGAGTTCTTGTTTGATGATGAGCAGTCTATGATTCGAGTAGACATGTCAGAATATATGGAGAAACATTCTGTCGCCCGTCTTATCGGTGCACCGCCCGGTTATCTTGGTTATGATGAAGGGGGATATTTAACCGAGCATGTTCGGCGTAAGCCGTACAGCGTGATTTTGTTTGATGAGATTGAAAAAGCACATAGCGATGTTTTTAATATTTTCTTACAAATTATGGATGAAGGGCGGTTGACAGATGGCCAAGGAAAAACGGTTGACTTCCGAAATACTCTTGTGCTGATGACTTCTAATATCGGTAGTAAATTTATTGAAGAAGCTGGTCTGGAAGCGGCGCGTCATGAGTCAAAAGGACACGCTCGGGAGGTTTGGGAACGCCAATACGAAAAGGTTCAGGATACTGTGCGGCAGGAATTAAGGAACCACTTCCGGCCAGAATTTTTGAACCGGGTCGACGACATTGTACTGTTTCGTAACCTGAATCTAGAACAGATACAAGAAATCGTGGATGTTCAGATGCAAAGTCTTCAAAAACGATTAGCCGAAAGGAATATGTCTATTGTATTAAATGACAAAGTTAAAGAGGTGTTGGCTCAGAAGGGATACGACCCTGTATTTGGCGCAAGGCCTTTGAAGCGGGCGTTGCAAAAGCATATTCAGGACCCTCTTTCACTCAAGATTCTCCAAGGAGAGTTTTCGGAGGGAGATCGAGTGAAAGTCGATGTCAACGGGAATTCAGATACTTTCACCTTTGAGAAAGTTACTGCATAACTCAGGAATCAAGAGATATTAACTAACCTTTCCATACTTATATTGTGAAAGTTTTATTTACTAAGATGCCTATTGTTACAAAAGTAATATTTTTGGTTGTTATGCTGTTGGCCAGTTGTATTGGATTCCAAAAAAAATGTCAGGCACCTCTTTCTCCGGAATGTTCTAATTATATAGACCTGTGGCAAAATGCAATTGACTCCATTGTTTCAGCTAATTTCCCGTCAGAGATTGGTTATTATAGTTCGGTCGTCTGGGAAGATGATTTTAATAACGCTTGGGTGAATAAAGGAAATGAAGTAAATATTACTCAGCAATTTTTTCAAAAACTAAATCATTTTCAAAGAATATTTGTTGCTGCACATGAATTAGCACATCTTAAGTTAGGGCATTATTATTCCAGGGTGGGAATAATTATACCGACACAAATTCCACCTGTGAACAATTCCTATCAAAACCAATCTTTTGGTCATTACG
>JAAZYJ010000247.1 GCA_014239715.1 Flavobacteriales bacterium | reverse complement strand
CAGTAAAGGTGTCTAAAAAATAATTGTCATATTATTCCCATCCGTAGTCTTTTCCCTTATCAACAGCGGGAATACCTTCTTTCATCCACTTAGGCTCAGGGGCATCCTTTAAATAATGGTCGAAGAACTGCCTCATCCTTCTGCTAAGGTCTCGCATGTTTGCTTGTTTTCTTAGGTTATGTGCGTCACCGTTATAGTTCAGCATCCAAACAGGCTTGTTCAGTCGCCGTAGGGCAACAAAGTACTCGATCCCCTGGTACCAGGGTACGGATCCGTCGTTATCGTTGTGCATGATGAGCAGCGGGGTTTCCACTTTGGGTGCGAAAAAGATCGGTGAGTTTTCGATGTACACGTCAAGGCTGTCCCATAGTGTTCCCCCAAGCCTTGTTTGCGATTTTTCGTACTGAAACATCCTGCTTAAGCCACTCCCCCATCTGATCCCGCCGTAGGCACTGGTCATGTTACTAACGGGTGCGCCTGCCATAGCGCACTTGTATTTGTTGGTCATTGTAACCAGCATTGCGGTTTGATATCCGCCCCAGCTTTGGCCCTGCAGTGCCATCCTGGTCGAATCTATCCATTCGTGTTTCCCGGTAAGGTAATCTGTTCCGGACACAATGCAGTCGTAGGCGCTTTTTGCGGGGTGGCCATCGATGTATTTTATGTCCGGGATAAATACGATGTATCCGTTGCTGGTATATTCAGATGGATATATGATCGAGGCTGTTGGCCTAGGAGGGTAATGCCGATGAATTTTATTGGAATAGGTTTCGTAAAAATAGACCATCATCGGGTATTTCTTTGAGGGGTCAAAATCCTCCGGTTTGTATAACAGCCCATCCAGTTCTAACCCACTATAGCTCTTCCAGGAGACGGGCTCAACTGTGCCCCAATTGTATTCAGACTGCTGTGGGTTGGCCTCGGTTATCGTTTTTATTTCACTGAAATCCATTGTGGTCAATTTCAGATCCGCATAGCTGACAAAGCTCTGGGTTCGGAACAATACCTCATTCGACTCCTTGGCTTTATGCAGCACTTTGAATTGTGCGTCTTCTCTGTAAATATTTCTGATGGTCTGTCGTCCAAGTGCCCCAATAGAAATTGCTTTGGTATCATAGTTGAATCCTAACCAATAGGTGACGTCGGTCAGGTCAATAAAATGTTCATCCGGGTCTGCGCGCCAATACCTGTATGACCACCCAGAGCCTCTGGTCCGGGTAAGGTTCTGAGGGGGGAACTCATTTTTCATATTAATTCTCCAGACGTTGTACTTGTCGTAGATCAGCACGTCTTCCGTTTTAGTCCATCCGGCTACTCCATATGGGTCCGGAAGCATTGGGTGATCGTCGTCTTCATCATCAAACCGCGCACTAATTTCCTTCGTTATACTCTTGTCCTCAAGCGTTTCACAATTCACAGAATGCCAGCTGGTGTCCTTTTGGCTGAAGTAGATAAACCACTGACCGTCCGGAGAAAAAGAAACCCTGTACTGTACCTTTTCTGCAAGCTGAACTCTTTTGCCGGTCTCCGTATCGATCCTGTAGTAATCGTAATACCAGCTGTCCCATGACATTAGCTTTTCGTAAGGCTTCTGGGTTGCGCCGAGACAGTATCTTCCATCCCCCCTCATGGTATGATTGCCAATAAAACCAAGGTCTGCGCTGCCTACCTGTGCGAAGGTGTTCGCAGACCTGTTCCACACGGCCATGTAGCCCATGTTCCTGTCTCTTTTTTGATATCGGAGCTGTTGGGGCTGCAGCCTCCCGTCTTTATAGTTCCACACATCCAAAACTGCTTTTTCGTCTTCGGTAACCGTATCTTCCGGTTCCTCTTCCTTCAGTGGAGAAATGAACAAAAAAACGCGTTCTCCATTCGGCGAAAAATAAGCATTGTGGTAGTCGTTGACTCCCCAGCCTTCCGGCAGCCACTCTTGTTTAATTGGTTGTTTCACTTCCTCACCCGAATGAAGGTAGAGCTGGTAATTTTTGACGTTTCCTGTGTCGGCAGAGGTCATAAAGCCCAAAGTGGATTCCTGATCGTTGAAGAATAAATTTTTTGAGACGCCGACTCGATGAAACACCCTTTCAGTTTCCCCATTTTTCGTGTAGTATATGTAAACTGAGGTTGTATCCAGGCTATCCGAGACGGTATAATTTCTGACATAGGCTATTTTTTCCGCATTCCGGGAAAAGACATATTCACTTGTTTTCTCGAGTTCGTGTCGTTTTCCGGTTGATGCATTAATGAAAAGCGTTGGGTTTCCCTTTTCTTCCTTCTTCGGGGGTGCCGGTTTCTTTTTTCTCAGAAAACACTTTTTCTTTTTTTTCGGCACAATTTTAAATCTGTCTTTATCGTCAAATTCCATGATCACCCAATCTGCTCCTTTTTCAGAAACCGTTACTTTCTTCACCTTGTTAAAGAGCATTAGTGTATCTGCATTCTTATGCCAGATACCGGCGCTGTCTTTTGGCATTTTGTTCTTTTTTACTTTTTTGATCTGCAGCTGCCTTATGGTATCATGGGGTTGTCCGATCTTAAAAGCAACTGTGTTTCCATCAGCGGTGACCTGTGCTGCCTTTCCTCTATCGATAAGGCTGATTGATGAAGACCCGTCTGATACGCAAAGAGTCCCATCACCTGCAAGTGGCCTCACTTCGAAAACAATCCTTGTTCCGCTGTCTGAGATCTGTTCATGCTTGATCTCTTTCCATTCATCATAAGTTGTGTGGTCGATCAGTCTCTTTTGACAAAAAGAGCTAAGGGCAATACTGATCAGGAAAAATAGAAATACTGTTTTCAACATTGTATTTGGTCGGTTGGGTTGAATATAGTAAGAATAGAGGGAGTACCTTGACCCAAGACTATAATTGTAGTCTCAATGTAATGGAAAAACCTCTGCCCGGTGCAGATATCCCTGATGAAAATTGTTTGTAGTGCCGATCTAGTATATTGGTTATTGCTCCCTGGATATGGACCCTCTCATCGACACGGACGGTTGTTTTGAGGTTTATGGTAAACCAGTTTGGTGCGCCGTCTTCGGTTGCTTCAGCCAAATTATCCTCTCCACTTGGCGAGTAATCTACCGCCTGTTTTGCTCCGTGGTAAACCGAATACAATGAAATGTGCCATTTCCGTCGTTCCAGGTTCATCGATGTTTGTCCGAACAGCGGGGGTATATGACCTAGAGGCGAACTGTTCGTGAGGTCCTCACCAAACGTATACGTAATGGAAGATTTCAGGCTGAACGAAGGGGTAATACTAAGCCTGAGCTCCCCGGATCCTCCGACGATGAACGCATTTGTGGCATTGCTATTTGTCTGCACTCTGGCCATTTCTCCGTCGTAGAGAATAGAGTCTTGTCCATACAATGAATAATCCACCCTAACTATTGCATTTGTAAGGTGAGTGTAGAATACTCCTGCAGAAATTCTGATCAGTTCGGCTTTTTGTTCGGTGGAGGTAACTTCCTTTATCTTCTTCCTGAATGACTTTGTGAAGCTTATCTCTCCATTATATGCGTACTCGGGACGGAGCGTGTTGTTCGGAACTACAACATTTCCATTTTTTTCAAAAACCTTTCCATAGTCATCTACATTCGGGCTCCTAAACCCCGTTGACAAGATAAAATTGACTTTGCTTGTCGGGTCTGGTTCCACCATTACGCCAACACTACCCGATAGCGCCCCTCCATTAAACTCTATAGAGTTAAAAGGAAGGCTAATAAACGACGTGTCGAAAAACAGCGAATTAAGAATCGAGCGGGAATACCTGATGCCAGAGTTCAATATCGCGTATTTGGACAGTTTTCTGTCATAGGCCAGATAGGCTGCCATGGTTGACATGATGCTGCCTCCATCAGGGTAACGGGTGGATGTTTTGGTTCTTTCAAGCGTGACAATGTTTTCTGAGAACGCAGTGGATTTGACATCGTTGTAGGTTACCTCCAGGCCGTAAGATACAGATTCCCTTTCGCTGATGTTTTTAGCAAAGTCCATGTTGAGGCTAAAGATGTTGACGTCTTCAAACCTGCTGTTGTTCCAATCATTTTTAAATTTCCTGCTTACCCTGTCTTCATCAATATTCTGGTAGGCCAGAATAATGCTTGCCTTATTAAAAATTCCCTTTTGATTCGAAAACTCGCCCTTTAGTGACGTCAAGAATCGATTTTGTGGTCCATAATACCATTCTGCATATTTAGGAACACCTCCGATCGTATCGTTGAGACGATCAAACCTTCCCACATTGGATGAGGTAGAGTATTGTGTGTTCAGCGTAAGGCAAAAATCTTCCGTTGCCTGAAACCGTATTTTTTGCAGCAGGTCATATTGCTCATAGTTGGTTCCGACCTGAACGTTCGGGTCCGGATTGACCATGGCGGAATCCACTCCGTCTATTCTTTTTGCAAAAACGGGCATTTTCCCAAATTCCGAATACCCGTGTGGCCGATTTTCCCCCATTCTGACATTTCCGAAAGAGCTGCCTGTAATTGAGGCCAGGTATGCCCATTTCTTGCCCCCCAGCTCAAAATTGAAGTGTCCCGTCGTTTCCTGATTTGCCGTATTGTATCGCGCCATACCACCCGCACCAAATCCACGGTACTTTTCATTTTTGAATCTCGGGTTTTTCGTGTGGAAATGAACTACCCCTCCCAACGCATCACTCCCATATATCACAGAACCCGGGCCAAAATAAATATCCGTAGAGCTTAGCACGTTGTTATCAATGGTAATGGCATTCTGAAGATGTCCTGACCTGTAGATCGCATTGTTCATTCTCACTCCGTCAACCACCAGCAATATGCGATTTGCCTCAAACCCACGAATCACCGGGCTACCACCACCGGCCTGACTTTTTTGAACCAGCACTGATCCCGTTGCCTCAAGCATATCTGCTGTTGTTTGTGCGTTGATCCCCTGAATATCCTGAGTAGACAACACTTTGATCTGTGAGTTCGTATTTGACTTTGGAGGATCTCTTTTAAGTCCATCATCCACTTCTACTTCTATCATAAAGGACCTGTCCAGCAAAAACACCTTGAATCCATCCTTTTTGACCGTTTTGTATGCTACTTTCTTGGTATTGTAATGTGCGTGCTCAAAGATCAACGAGTCCTTGACCCCAAAAGCTTCGATCAGCGCCTCCCCCAGCATGTTTGTTTTTACAGCCTTGGTATACTTGGCGTCGGATATGACCACATCCGGGATAGGCTTATATTCAAGGGGGTCGATCACCTGAACAACTTGCGCCAAGGGCTCAATTGCAACAAATAATACGAATACGATCCATGCCAGTCTCATTCCAAAAGTTCTTGCAAAACGAAGTGTGAATTTATACTTTTTATACCCTCTAGCTGATATTCATAATACTTTACAAGAGTTTGCAGCGTTTCTTTCCGCAGCTCCCGTGGTATCTCCAGTGAGCTCAGATCATCAAAATTCGTGCCCATTATTGACACAATCACTTCTGATACAGAGGCACTAGCGTCTCCTTTTGTTGATCCGGCGCTTTTAAAAGTTCCTTCCAATAAATCAAGAGAGTCTCCGCTCGTATACCCTGCAATATCAGGAGCTATTCCAAGAAAGGTCGTCAATTTGAGCATGAATAACAGGTGGGCATTCGGGTTAAAATCACAGCTGTCGATTACGAGTAAAAAGTCCTCTAAAAAAGCATAGAGCTCATCATTTTTTTCTTCCTGTCGGACAGTTTTATAGATCAGCTCGTTGATAAACATGAGGGTGGAGGACTTATATATGTGGCTGTGCAATGTTTTATATGGGCGCCATAATTCTACGGAGCGTGCTGTGTGCAGGTCTCTTTTCTCAGAAAAATAGTATTCAACCGCAATCAAAGAAAGCGGGGGGAATTTCGTTTTTGCTCCTTTTGATTTACTTCTTCTTACACCTTTCTGAAGTAGTGACACAAGCCCTCTTTCTTTCGTCAACACCTTCAGGATGAAGCTGGACTCAGAATAATTAAAATAATGCAATACGATGCCTTGATCTGCTACTAACATGAGTCAGTTTGATGCAACAAAAGTAAGGTGTACAGAACACTAATTCAGTTAATCACTGCAATTTTTGTCACTATTGCCTGGGATCCATCTTCGCTTGAGGCAAAAACCAAGTAAATTCCACTTTTCACTCTATGACCATCGAACGTTTTTCCGTTCCATGTAGCTTGCCCACCATATGAGGTTGTTTCGTAAACGAGGTTGCCGCTGACATCTGTTATTTTAACGTCCGAGTCTCTCAGGAGTCCTTTGATCGCAATGGTGCCGTCAAACTCCGGTCTTACCGGGTTTGGATACGCATATACATCTGAGAATTGCTCCCCGCCCTCTGTGGCCGTGCTCTTATATGAAACGATCCCGTTCAGTGTGCCAAAAAACACTTCTCCGGTTTCATCGTTGATCTCTATAGCTTTTATCTCGTTTGATACTAAGGGGCTGTTCTCTGCGGTGAAGTGGTGTATTTGTTCTGTTCCGTCTTCACTGATCAGGAACACACCGGAAGACAGTGTGCCCATCCATTTTCTATTTGCGCCATCGATCTCTATTGTTGTGATCGACTCGGTCTCAAGTAAAATTTGCACGTTTCCATCCTGTTCGATCAAAACTTGTTGCGCATCAAAATCTCCCCCATTGAATACCGCGTCGGGATTGTAAACTATTGCCGGGCCCAGCTCTGTACCGATCCAGATCTCGCCATCAAGGTCAAGAGCAACGCAGTTGACATTTGCCGTTGGAAGTCCACCACCCCCAAGGGTTGTTGTAAGCAGCTGGCACTGATCATCCGATTCATCTTCAGGGGTCTGATTGGTATTGTAAACGAACACCCCCGCTTTGGGAGCAGCGGCCCAAAACACACCCGCGTCATTCATTACAGAATTGGTAATTCTTGTTGTGTTGTTCAGCTCAGAGCACGTAAAACTATTCCAAACACCCGAGGGTGTCTTAAGGCATATAGGCGAATCCGATCTGGAGTTTATTACCCATAAATTTCCTTCGTCATCAAAATGGCATTGTCCAATATCGTAGTAATCCGTCATTCCACTTCTTTCAGTAATACTTGAATTGCTTTTGTTGTATAGGTTGGTGACTACGCCTCCAGACATTTCCATTAGGCCAAGCTCTGAGCTTGAAGAAACAAAAACATGTTCCGGGTCGTTCGGGTCAGCCAGCACATAGGTATAATCATATCCACCCGTGCTGTCAAATTCGGGAGAACCGTTGGTGTATTTGTTATAAGTGATCCAATATTCCTCTGTAAATCGATATATTCCTTGTGTGCTGAAGGAGTTGTTCCCCAGGTTTCCATTGAGCTGTCCAGCTGCAACCCACAGATCACCCTCTGCAAAACTCATGGAATAACATTCTGAAAGAAATGGTCCTATCGGGTGAATTGATTGCGTATCCCAATTGCTCCGCGCCCTTATTACGCCCTTATTTTCAGACCCGATCCAGGTTGTCGTTCCATCGTAATACGCATCAAAAGAATTGAAAAAGTTGCCCCCAAAATTGTAGAGGTTTTCGAACCGGTCATTTATCCCGTTAAGAATTGCGACCGTGCTCCGGTGTGTGACAATTAATTTTCCATTTTGACCGCGAAGACTAAAAATGTCTTTGCCCGATTCGTTGCTGTCAATTTCCCAAAGAAGGCCATTGAATGCGTACAGGGAGTCATCATTGAACACAGAATGTTGATTTGCTATGAAGAGTGTTCCGTCAAACCATTCAATGTGAGAAACGTTCATTCCGGAATGAGGAAGGTCAGTTCTGCTTGTCCATTGAGTATAGTCAACTAAAAATGCGTTGCTAAGGTCAGCTTCTTTGATGCCATTATCCATAGCTGCGTATATTTTGTCGTCGTCCGTTACCACGTCATTGACCTTAGCATAACTGCCCACATCGCCAATTATGTACGTTTCCTTCACCTCTTGCTTGCTCAGGTCCAATTTGACAATCCCAAACCCTAAGGCCAGATACGCCCATTCATCGACACAATGGATTCCATAAATGTTCTTATCTCCGGAAATACTTGAGTTTTTTATAGCTGGAATATTCGTGGTGAGGTTCCCTTTAATTAGGTCAACATTTCCATTTGTGTATCCAATTACAACCGTATTCTCTTCTTCATTGTATTCCATTTTGTTGATCCCAACATCAGACAAGCTTATGCCCTTAACGAGTTTTTCAACACTTTGGTCGGAGATGTTATAAGTGAAAACAGAATGTGGCGTTGCTGCATAAATTAGGTCGCCGTCTTGTACTACACCGATCACTTTGTCGTATGGAAAATGATCTCTCCAAAAGCCGATCTCCGGTAGCTGGGCCTTAATGCCTGATGCGAAAGCGGCCGTTAGCACTATTAGAATTAGTTGTTTCACTGGTGTCTACAAACTAAAGAAATTAAAATTTATTGTAAGAATTTCTACTACTTTTGTTGCGTATTTGGGCGTTGGAAGATAAATCCGATACCCAATTGCAGATTGGGCTCGTGGCGCAACTGAATAGCGCACTGGATTTCGGCTCCAGCGGTTGCAGGTTTGAATCCTGCCGGGCTCACTCTAGCGGAGAATTGGTCATAATTGATCGGTTCTCCGCTTTTTATTTTATCCAGATCCTTTGACAATAAAGGGATAGAAGAGAAAATAGAATTTATCCGGTCGGTTTGAACTCTGTCGTTTTGTTTGTCGTAACCTATTCCGGAAGGAAACACCAGTTTTTGTAATTCCCGTTTTTGCTCAAGATCGCCCGACACCCATATTTCATGCAGTCTTGAGGACATCTGCAGTGCTTTATCAATCGCTTTTCTGAGGTTTGAACTCGAAATCTCCGGATTTTGAATTTCTGCGTGGAATACATCAATCTGGTTCTTGAATTTTTCCGCAAACTTTGCATAAAGCTCCTTGTCTATTTCTCCAATTGCATATCGCTCCTCCAATGCATCCAGCTTCTCTTTGATCTGGCTGATCTGCTTTTTGATTGATGCTGTTTTGTTACGTATTTCTTTGGTCATTGAATCGTAGGTATAGATCATTACTTCTTTTATAATGTCGTTGTATTTTCCTTCGACCTGAAGCATTTTTAATCTATTCTCAAACTTCACATGAAGCTGACTCGCTGACTTGGTGCAACTACACCCCTTCGTTCTGCACTTGTAATAATAAATGCCTTTCTGTTTCACAAGAAAACCGGTAAGAGGCGTTTTACATGAATCGCAGTATGCAAACTGTTTCAGAGGTAGCTCCTTGTTGCCCTGAATGTGTTTCTTTGGATGACTTGACTGAGTTGAATTTATTTTCAAGAAATCCTCATGAGACGCAATCTTTGGATGTCTTCCTTCAATGACTTCGCCCGGCAACATTTTACAAACCAATATGCCACAGTAGAATGGATTCTTGAAAATCTCATGCAATCGCTTTTCATTGATATTCATTCCCAATTGATTGAGCTTATTTACTATCTGCACATTTGAAAATCTGCCCGAGGCCTTCCATTTGAATGCTTTCTTCAGGTGTTTTCCTTCTTCGGTGATGACAATCTTCCAATCAACAACCTTCTGGTATTTATTTTTGT
>JAAZYJ010000082.1 GCA_014239715.1 Flavobacteriales bacterium | reverse complement strand
GGGTAATAGTTCAACATGTTCCCAAACAATAACGGTTTTGGACACCATAAGTCCTGAATTATTTTGCCCGTCAGACACAGTGCTGTGTGATAGTGTTTATCACTATCCGTTACCGTTATATGCAGACAGTTGCGGAATACGATCTCTGACCACGTCAATTGGCAGCTTGATCTTGCCGAACGATAGTACGTATACTTTTCCTGTGGATACAACAACTCTGAAATATACAGTGCTGGATCTGGATTCAAATCTCAGCAGCTGCTCTTTTAACATTGTGGTGTTGCCTCCGATATTTCCATTTTGGGATACCCTGCCGCAAGTCGTTTGCCTTCAAGCCGACACGATCGACCTCCGAGCTCTTGCCAGTCCAACACCGGGCCGGTTTAGTGGTTCAGGCGTTTTGGGAGAAAGTGATTTTCTTGCTCAAGTGGCAGGAGTGGGGGTTCACGACATTACATTTACAGTAGAGAATGCAGCTTGCAGCAAAGATTCAACATATCCTATTGAAGTATTGCCAAACCCAGTTATTGATGCTGGTCAGGATGATTCAATTTGTGGATTGATCTATGTATTGGAAGGTAGCAGTAGTATGACTGGATATTGGTTTTCAGATTCGATGATGGTTGATGTTCAAGGTGATGTAGGCTCATCTTGTAGCGCTCCGAATTACAGCACATACGAATTGATATGGCAGATCACAGGCCCACCAACCTGTGAAGCAAGCGATTCAGTGAGTGTGACATTCGACGAACAAATAAGCGCTTACGCCGGGCCTGACCAGTACATCCTTGAAGATCTGGAAACGGCATTCCAAGCCGATTCTCTGGTGTTAGGGGAAGGATATTGGGATATATTATTGGGGACAGGTGAAATTGTGGATATTGCTGATCCAAATAGCATGTTCTTCCCCAGCACATATGGTGTGTATGAATTGGAGTGGGTCGTTCAAAATGGTAGCTGTCCGCCTGTTATTGATGATCTACTTCTTGAATTCAGAAGAATTGCTATTCCACAAGGGTTGTCGCCGAATTGGGATGGATTGAACGATGAGTTCATTGTGCCAGGCATCAGCCAGTTCGCTTATAAGGAGATCAAAATATATGATCGATGGGGTAAACTGGTATATCAAGATGCAGATTATAATAATGATTGGAGGGGAACTAATTTGAATGATGAGCGTTTAATTGACGATACATATTTTTATGAGGTCACTCTTGACACATATACATTAACAGGTTTCATCTTAATAAAGAGTAATTGAAATTAGCATTAGTAATAGGAATTGTATTCACGACGTGTGCCGGGACCTTCGCACAGGAATTTCCGGTAATTGGGCAATATATGTTCAATGAAATGCTGTTGAACCCTGCTAGTGCCGGGCACCAGGACGCTTTCGTATCTCAATATTCTTTCAGAAAACAGTGGATTCAGGTAGAGGGATCACCAACAACTCAGAACTTATCGCTCCAGAGTCCAATGAAAAGGGAGGATATGGCACTTGGCTTTATTTTTTACCGAGATCAATTAGGAGTTTCCGCTGAGTCTGGTTTGATAACCAATTATGCTTACAGGGTAAAGCTAGCAGATAAACAACGTTTGGTTTTTGGGTTGGGAGCTGGGTTGTTCTTTCAAAGGGTGCGGTATACACAGCTTGACCTTACGCATTCTGGTGATCAGAATTTTTCTTCAGATTCCCCTCTTGGAGTATTGCCTAATTTCAGTGCCGGAATCAGGTATGAGTTTAAAGAGTTTGAATTAGGGTTGTCAATACCTAAGTTTTTGACCACTCGTTATAATCAAAATTCAAGTCAGTTTGAGTTGCAGCATCGGCTGTTGAACTATAATTTTTTGTTGCGATCCGTTTACAGGTATAAAGTTAATGAAGGGGTGCAGCTAAGAATAGGTGGGCTGTTCAAATATCACGCAATAATGAGATCTCAATTAGACGTTACAATAGCTGGGATTTTTAAGGAAGTAGTTCAGGTTGGTTTTGGCTATAGAAGCAATGAAGGTGTCATAATTTTAAGCAGGGTTAATATTATTGCACAACTTGACCTTGGTCTGCAGTATGAGATCCCCACGTCAAAACTATATGAATATCGTTCAGGTACGTTGGAAATATCATTGATATACACCAGTTTGTTCAGCAGTAAAGCAAAAAACCCCAGACATCTTTGATCAGACTACTCAAAATAGTGAGCGTAGCTTGTTTTAGCTCTCTGATCGTGTATGGGCAGGGTAGCACCTTAACGCTTGTGGAGATCGATGGACTTGGTGATTCTAAAATATGTCCTGTGATATATAAACAGGGAATTGTTTTTATGAGTAATGCAAGAAGGAGTGTCATTAAAACTGTCCATGATGAAACAGGGGCAATTCCTTTCAGTTTGTACTATCAAAAAATATTTAATGCTATCAATGTTGGGGGTGGACCTGAGCTGTTCTCTGAACAGCTAACAACCGAGTTCAATGATGGTCCGGTGTGTTTTGCCAAAGACGAAAGCTATATCTTTTATGCCAGAAATTCTGATGTTAGCAATATCTCAAATGCCAAAAGAAATAGGGCGTTGGGGATATTTATAGCGAAAAAAGATAAGGGGGAACGGTGGTATAAGCCAGTCGCGTTCAAATATAACCGACCTGATTGCAATATGTTGCATCCGGCAGCGAACAAGGACGGAAGTATTTTAGTCTTTGCGTCAGACATGCCCGGTGGTCACGGAGGATACGACCTTTACCTATCATTGAAAGACCATCTTGGTGACTGGACCAAACCGAGAAATCTTGGCAAGTCAGTAAATTCAGCCGGAAATGAGCTTTTCCCTTCGTTCTTTAAGGATGAATGGCTGTTGTTTTCAAGTGATGGAAAAGGCGGTAGGGGCGGACTGGACGTATACAAAAGTCATTGGGAAGAAGATCTTTTCAGATACGGTTCCACAGTCACTTTGGATTCAAGTATTAATTCTGTAAAGGATGATTTTGGAATGACCCTGAAGGATGATGGCCTCAGCGGATATTTTGGAAGTGATCGAAATGGGAGCGATCAAATTTATTATTTTGAAAAAGCATTGCCGGTTTTCGAGGATTGTCTTCCAGATAAGGCAGTGAACTTTTGCTACTTTATACGTGAGAATAACATTTTAGAAGACAATGAATTGCCACTGAAATATGTTTGGGATCTGGGCGATGGAACTTCTAAATATGGATTGCATGTAAGACATTGTTATTCTGGGCTGGGGTCTTATACAGCTTCATTGTCGCTAATTGACACTATCGAAAACGAAACATACTTTAATGTCTCTGAAGTGAATATTGAGATTAAACTGGAAAACCGCCCTTATATAAAAGGCCCCGACTCAATTCGGGTCAATGATTATGCCCCTTTCAAAGCAGATTTGGCAGGTATTGATGGGGAACCCCAGGAATTGTATTGGAATTTCTATGATGGCGCTGTTCAAATGCAGGAGGAAGTTGAAAGATCTTTTGGCGAGGTGGGCCCACAAAATGTTTTGCTTGGAATTGTAGATGTCCATGATAAGTTCACCTGTGTTTCCAAGACTGTTGAGGTGGTTGATCTGAATACAACTGTAACAAATTACAATCTTATTAAGTACCACAAAGAGAAGAGCCCAGAAGAACAGGACAAGAAATTGGGTTATACTGTAGAGCTGCTGAATTCAATTAAACAGGAAGCGTTGAGTGATACTATATTTATGGAAGTGAATTACCCAATTACGGAAAGGTTTAATGAAGTAGACAGTATCTACCAATATACAGTAGGCGAATCTGACAAAGTAGCCTCCTTATATCAATTATATAAAGAAATGCGAGAGCTGGGGTTCGAAAGTAAAGTGGTGTCTTTTGAATTAAATTATGATGTAAGTATTGATAATAAGGAGGTGCTGATCTTTTTTTCTCCCGGAAAGGATGAGATCACCGCCTATAATGAATCCAATTTGAATAGTTTTTCCAGAAAGTTAAATTCGGATAGCAAACTTGAGGTATTGGGATATGCTGATCCAAAGGGAAGTTTGAGGTCTAATAAAAAGCTTAGCTATAGACGAGCAAAAAATGTTGCGAGTTACCTCGAAAAATGCGGAGTTCCGCAGGAAAACATAACGTTGGATGCGTTGGGAGAAGTTAGGGTTTCGGATGGTCAGGCTGAGTTATTAAGGTATTATCGTAAGGTTGAGGTAAGATTAATTGAATATTAGGCATAAAATTGGCAATGTAAGGGTATGGGAATTAGAATAAGAATGTTTGTTGTTGGGTTGTTGATAATTGCGGGGGAAGCTTGCGCTCAATCTGTGCCAGCCAAAGAGGAGAATATCCCGTATTTAGTTACGTTCGGCAACAAGGCAGAGACCTCCTATGGAGATGATGATTTCACACAGGTTTTCTTTTTTAGTATACCCAAGTACCACAAAAAACCAATTTATCTTAGGATCTATGATCCGGATGTTGGAGGCGAAATTGACGAAAGAGCAAGAGAGTTTGATACAAAAACAAAATTTTCGGTCTATGGTGG
>JAAZYJ010000123.1 GCA_014239715.1 Flavobacteriales bacterium | reverse complement strand
ATTCCCGGCCAGGACGTTCTGGATGATCGCTTCCTGTTCTCCTTTGAAACTGTTGAATCCGAAGTACTTTTGAAGTGATTCTTTAATCGAAATAATGGAGCTTTGCATGTGCCTTGCAGCTTATTTTATGCTTTATACTAATATAATCTTAATACCATAATAAAACTAGACTTTTATGTTATTTTCACAACTCCTAAAAGCAAGGGCACACGGTCTCAGATGAAACGGTTTGCCGGCATTCTTTAGTGAAATGTGCTACTTTTGCCCACTGATGAGCAAAAAAGAAGAGAAGAACTCCAAACAACAAAGTGGACAAATGTCATTTTTAGGCCATTTGGAGGAATTGCGCTGGCGACTCGTTAAGTCTTCCATTTCTGTTATTGCCGTTGCCGTCGTGATCTTCATTTTTACTGAACCTATTGTGAAGACGGTTTTCATGAACATGAAGGAAGCCGATTTCATTACATACAAGTTTTTGTGTGATCTCGGACAGATGATTGGTATGGGAGACGGCATGTGTATTGAGACAATACAGATAAAGTCGATCCAGTCACTTGATATGACCGGGCAGTTTAACACGAACATGTATATGGCCTTAATTGGAGGGCTGATCGTCGCTTTCCCATTTATTTTCTGGCAGATGTGGGGCTTTGTTAGGCCAGCATTAAAAGAGAAAGAGCTTAATGTATCAAAAGGAGTCATATTTTGGGCTTCGGTTCTGTTTTTTCTTGGAATTGGTTTTGGATATTTTTTGATCTCTCCGCTATGCGTACAGTTCTTCGGAAACTATAAGATCCTTGATAATGTGGATAACAACTTTAGGATCAACTCCTATCTGAGTATGATCACAACAACAACATTTTTGACAGGCCTGTTCTTTGAGCTTCCTGTTGTTATTTATATAGCAACCAAGCTCGGTTTGGTTACCCCGGAGCTGCTGAAAAAATACAGAAAACATGCCATTGTAGTTGTTTTGATACTGTCAGCTTTAATTACTCCTCCTGATGTAATATCTCAGGTTATGGTAGCAATTCCAATAATGCTTCTGTATGAATCTGGCATTTATGTTTCAAAGGCGGTTGTTAGACGAAAACAAGAAGTCAAACGTTAGTTTGTTTATTACATTTACCCTATGCTGCAGAGGCTGAGTACTCTTCTTGTTTTGTTTCTGATTGCCAGTAGTCTGTTCGCACAGAAAACCAAGGTATATGGAGTGATTACAGATGCTACATTTGGTGAGCCGCTACCGGGCGTTGTACTTAAGTTCAAGGGGACGAAGATCGGTACGTCTACAGATCGGAATGGCAACTTTTTACTCGACACATATTACGCTACTGACACACTGGAAGTAGCATACCCGACATTTGTAACCCAGTACTTTTTTGTGCAAAAAGACAAGGCTCAGAAGTTGAATGTGGTTATGGTGGAAGAAGTTGAGGGGTTGCCGGCAATAACGGTGGTGCCCGTCGAACGCGAGAACCCCGCCCACCCGATAATGCGACGTGTAATTGCAAATAAAAAAATAAACAACCGTGAAAAATTAGATTCTTATGAATACGAGCTCTACAACAAACTGGAGCTGGATCTGAATAACATAGACTCAAGTTTTATTAAAAAGAGGTGGTTCAGAAAATTCGATTTCATATTTGACAATATTGATAGCTCTGAAAGAAAACCGTTTTTACCGGCCTTTATGACAGAGTCATTGTCCGACTATTATTTCCAAAAGGATCCAAAGAAGAACAAAGAAATTATCAAGGCAACAAGAGTGTCAGGGGTCGACAATAAAAGTGTTTCTCAGTTCACAGGAGACATGTATCAGCAGGTTAACATATACGACAATCAGGTTCCTGTTTTTGGGAAGAACTTTGTGAGCCCTGTTGCCAACAATGGCTTTGCTTATTACAAATATTACTTGCTGGATTCTGTGGAGGTAGATGGATATTGGTGCTACCATTTAACGTTTGTTCCAAAGCGAAAAGGAGAACTTACTTTCCATGGGGACCTATTCATACATGACACGACTTATGCCGTGCGCCGAGTAGAAGGAACAATTGCAGAAGATGCCAATATTAACTTCATCAAAGAACTAAAAGTAACTCAGGAATTCAGTCAGGTGGAAGAAGAGGTGTGGATGCTCACAAAAGATGAGCTATGGATCGACTTTAATATCGTTGATGGAGAACTGGGGTTTTATGGAAGAAAATTCGCTTCGTACGACAATTTTGTTATCAATCAAAAACGTCCTCCGGAATTTTACAATGGATCGGACCACATCGTTGTTTTAAAAGATGCTTCAGAAAAAACGGATTCGTTTTGGGAAAATAACAGGCACGATACACTAACAAAAAATCAAAAGGGCATTTTTGAAATGATAGACACGTTAGGAAATGTGCCGATCGTCCGCACGTATGTAGACGCTGTCACTACTCTGATCAGTGGATGGAAGGTGTTGGGGCCAATAGAGCTGGGCCCGTATTCATCCCTCTACAGCTACAATGAGGTTGAAGGAAATCGATTTGGCCTGGGCATTCGAACAAGCAATTCATTTAGTACTATGCTTGAACTGTCCGGGTACGGGGCATATGGATTAAAAGATGAAAAATGGAAGTATGGGTTCGGCACGAGATTTTTTGTTACAAAACAACCCAGACGTATGTTTCACATCGCCTATAAAAAAGACATAGAGCAACTTGGATTAAGTCAGAATGCGTTTCGAGATTATAGAGCTTTGTCCTCTTTTTTAAGAAGAAACCCGTTGAATAAATTGTCTGATATAGAGGAAGCACGATTAAGCTATACCAGAGAGTGGTATCAAGGGCTATCAAGCACAATAGTGCTTAGAAGAACACAGTTTGGACCGCTCGGCATAATTCCGGACTTTCAATTTACCGGAGATCCGTTTGTAAATGATGGGAACTCAATTACGTCTTCAGAAATTATTATCAGAACGCGTTGGGCCCAGAAAGAGCAATTTTTGGCAGGCGAATTTGACAGAGTCAGTTTAGGAACCAAAAAACCAATAATTACTGCACAATACACATACGGCCTCAAAGGGGTGCTGGGAAGCGATTACGAATACCACAAAGCCATAATCGGTTGGCAGCATAAACTGGCTTTGGGCATACTGGGAAATTTTAAATACCGTTGTGAAATTGGGAAGGTCTGGGGAGCTGTTCCTTATCCGCTGCTTGAAATTCATGTCGGAAATGAAACATGGATATATAACACTTTTGCCTATAATATGATGAACATCGCAGAGTTTGTAAGTGATGAATATATAAGTGTTGCATGCGAACATCATTTTGACGGGTTGTTATTTAACAAGATCCCGCTATTCAGAAAACTAAAATGGAGAGAGGTGGCTACTTTTAAAGCCATTTATGGCAGATTGAACGAGCAACACACCAACGAAATGGCATTGCCTTATTTTACTTCATCGTTAAGCAGCAAACCCTATTCTGAGGCTTCAGTTGGTATAGAAAACATTTTTCAGGTATTTCGTGTCGAAGCTTTATGGAGACTGGCTTACTGGGACAATTCTTTTGAAGGAGTGAACGTGTACAAGTTCGGAATACGCTGTAAGTTTCAGGTAGAATTCTAACAAATGCCGGAATTAGGTTCATAAATACTAATTTTACGATAAATGGGTACGTTAAGAATAGACAAGATCAACAAGTCCTATAAAGGGAGGAAGGTGGTTAATGATGTTTCGGTAGAGGTTAAGCAGGGTGAAATTGTTGGTCTGTTGGGCCCGAATGGAGCAGGTAAAAGTACTTCTTTCTACATGGTAGTCGGATTGGTTAAACCTGATTCAGGAAATGTCTTTTTGGATGAAGTGAACATTACCGGTGTGCCCATGTATAAACGTGCAAAAATGGGGATAGGCTATTTACCGCAGGAAGTATCTGTTTTTAGAAAGCTTTCTGTAGAAGACAATATAAAAGCCATTTTGCAGGGCACAAAGAAGTCAAAAGCAGAACAAAAGGATAGATTGGAAGAGCTATTGGAGGAGTTTAGTTTAAACCATGTTAGAAAGAACAAAGGCCAAAACCTTTCCGGCGGTGAAAAAAGACGTACAGAAATTGCAAGGGCCCTTGCAGTAGACCCTAATTTCATTTTGCTTGACGAACCTTTCGCCGGAGTAGATCCGATTGCTGTGGAAGATATCCAAAAGATCGTCTATCAGCTGAAAGAGAAAAACATCGGCATACTCATTACCGACCATAATGTGCAGGAAACCCTTTCGATAACGGACAGAACTTATTTGCTTTTTGAAGGGAGCATCCTTAGAGCCGGAAATTCAGAAGAACTAGCCGAAGATCCCATTGTAAGAAAGGTATATTTAGGTCAGAATTTTGAGCTCAGGAAAAAATCCGATCAAACTTCTGAAAGCGCAAAAGAATAACTTTCCATTATTTCGTTACACAACATTTTTTTGCAGGCAGCTTCCACTTTTTCATTGGCCGAAGCTTCCGAATCACACTCGACAAAAAGCGTAACGTGCTTACCAATTCTAACATTCGTAATTTCTTCGAGGCCAATGTTACCCATGCTCTGTGTTACTGCTTTTCCTTGTGGATCCAAAATTGCCTCTAAAGGCATTACATCTATCTCAGCTTTGAATTTCATCTTTATTTCTAAATAGGTTATGGATCATTGATAATCCTACATACAAAAGTATGATTATTGGTATAGCTGCAAAGAGGTTTTTGGATAATAATGCAAAAGAAATTACAGCCAAACAGGCGAGCAGGAAGAGATATCGAATTTTATTATCATTCAACGTTACATTCGCAAATTTGAATGAGAACATTCGTACAGGAACGATCATCAAAACGGACATGATCACGACGGCTGCACCTAAGCCGATCAGAAAAACAGTTACAAAATCAGGATCTATTGAGTTACCATTTAGTCCAAGATTCTTTAACCCTTCTGCAATACTTTCTATTTCAGGGACGATGTAAATACTAAGCCCAGCCATAAATACAGCGTTCCCGGGAGATGCCAACCCTTTAAACTCCGTTGCCTGTGAAGGGTCAAGATTGAATTTCGCAAGTCTGATCGCGGTGAAAACCGGAATAATGAAAGCGATGTATGGAAACAGATCATCGATAAAAGTTATTTTTTGGTAATCTTCAGCCAGCTGGGTAACTAACGATTCAGGCAGCATAAGCGATTTAAGACCGATCAAATAGATCATTAGTTGGTACATTAAGAAACCGGGCGCTACACCAAATGAAACCATGTCTGCTAAAGAATCCAATTGCTTGCCCAACGGTGTTTGAGCCGATAATAGTCGGGCAGTCATCCCATCAGCAAAATCGAAAAGTACAGCGATAAAGATCATATATGACGACCAGATGAATTGGTCGTTGGCGGCGTAGACCAAACTTACGCAACCGCATAATATATTGATGCAGGTCAGGGTGTTAGGGATTTGATTTTTTATAGACATCCTTTCACAAAATAGGCATAAAACGGACAATTTATTTGGAAAAAATGGGTTTTAATCCCATTGTTTAATGCACAATGGTAAAACTATTGTATTTTTAGTACTCGAATGAAAGACTTAACCACTTTAACAACTATACTCCTTTTGCTTGGTTTTGGAGTGAACGCACAGAACGGTAACGAGGCCGACCTGACACCTAAATACTCAAATGAGTTTCTGCAGATTGGTGTAGGCGCCAGAAGCCTTGGAATGTCTAACAGCGTAATAGCAACAACTACGGATATAACGGCAGGGTATTGGAACCCTGCAGGTTTGCTTTCTCTTAATGAGGATATACATATCGGATTAATGCATGCGGAGTACTTTGCGGGTTTAGCGAAGTATGATTATGGTGCATTTGCCAAGAAAATTGACAGCTCAAGCGCATTCGGAATCTCAATGGTTCGCTTCGGTGTAGATGATATTCCGAATACAACGGAATTAATAGATGCTCAGGGGAACATAGATTACGATAGGATCACCACATTTTCTGCGGCGGATTATGGGTTTATATTTTCCTATGCCAGGAGGATCAAAGGGCTGGAGCTTGGAGCCAATGCTAAAATTGTACACCGTAAAGTAGGAACGTTTGGCAGGTCATGGGGATTTGGAATTGATCTAGGAGCAAGATATGAGCGGAACAACTGGATGTTTGGTGCTACTTTTCGGGACGTAACAACAACGTTTAATGCATGGTCTTATTCGTTGAGTGACCAAATGATCGAAACATTTACACTCACCGGAAATGAAATCCCGGAAAACTCGGTCGAGCTGACATTGCCCCGTCTGCTTTTGGGCGTTGCACGAAGAATGGTGATCAAAGAAAAATTCTCAATTACACCTGAGCTTGATGTAGATGTGACCTTTGATGGAAAAAGAAACACGTTGATCAAATCCGGATTCGCAAGTATTGATCCGCATCTTGGTCTGGAAATGGGCTATAATGATCTTGTATTTCTAAGAGCTGGAATAGGTTATCTTCAATACGAAATGGATGTTGCAGGAAATGAAACCCTTACTGTTCAGCCTAATATCGGAATTGGGGTAAAGATCAAAAGAATTGCGCTGGACTACGCGCTTACTGATCTTGGGGACGCCTCGGCGGCACTTTACTCTAATATATTTTCTCTGAAGTTCGATATTGCAAAACCACAGCCAAAATAATTTCATGACGCGCATTCTGCTCATATTCAGCCTCTTTACTCCTTTTTTTCTTTGGGGCCAATATGGAAATGAATGGATCGATTACTCACAAAAGTATTATGAAATACCCATTGTAGAAACAGGGGTATACAGGATCGATTCAACTACGCTGGCCAATGTGTTAGCGGAAACTGGAGATGACCTGTCAAGCATTGATCCACGCAACCTTCAACTTTTTGGAAGGGAGCAAGAGCTTTATATTCATATAGAGGGGGAGTCAGATGGTGTATTCAATGCGTCTGATTACCTGCTCTTCTATGCCGAAAAAAATGACACCTGGTTAGATAGTAGCTTATTTGATGACCCGTCATTGATCATGAATAGGGACAAATCATTTACAAGTGACAGCATACGCTATTTTCTAACCTGGAACGGCTCGTTAAGTAATAGAAGAATTAAGCAGGAAACCGACGTTGATTTTTCAGGTTATACCAACTCGGAGTATTGTTGGAGAACAAATACAGCAACATATCATCAGGAATATTTCATTGGAGATCAGCATGAAGGATTGTCCAGATCTAAATACGAATCGGGAGAAGGTTGGGCGGCTTTGCGTTATGGGATGGGGGCATCGCACTCAGCAAGTATGAGCACTGTCAATGCCTATTATTCCGGATCCGCACCTTCAGGATATGTGGAGGCGGTTTCCGCGGGCGCCAGCAACGCATCCACATCCCTGAGCTTTAATCACAAACTAATTGTAAGCTATACCAATGCCGGTGGAACACAAATAGACGTAATCGATACAACGTACTTTGGGTACAAGGTGATCAGATCTACTTTTGCCATTCCAAATTCAGATATACCCGTATCTTCAACT
>JAAZYJ010000338.1 GCA_014239715.1 Flavobacteriales bacterium | reverse complement strand
TGGCTTGCTGTGCTTTTCTTAGAGCATCCTGAGCAGTTGTTTTGGCTGTCTGCAGCGTGTCTATACTTGAGAGGGCATCGCTGGTATATTGATTTCGGGAGTAGCTGACAAAACCTTCGGAGGTATATTTTGCAATTTGGTAAGCCACATCAGCTGTGCTGGCAGAGGCGGAAATATCGATGAACAATGTGTCACCTCGCAGTTCGGCATCGATTGCGCTTCGCAACGAGGTAGCTGCTTCCCTGATGCTGAGCACGTCATTGGTGTTGACCATGTAATGATCCTGTAATTCAGAGGCGATCCGGATCACATGCTCCATCACCGGCATGGTTGTGATTAAATCAACCTGTGTGGCAAGAATGTCCACATCCCTCATGTCTGCCTGGGTTACTGCATCAACATCCAAAACCTCTTTCTGATCCACCAGGATGGTTGCCTGACTCGTGTAGTATGGGCGCATACCCCTCGTTCGCATATGACCGACGATCGTACACAGCACAACTATCAGCAAAATTGCCTTATAGTGAACGATTGCCAATTTAATGATATCTTGTGGCTTTGTGCTCTGGGAATCTGACTTCACTTCAATTACAACATGTTTTGATTTCCACGCAGGCCGCGGGGAAGAGGGCTCAGTACCCCTATCGGATTGTTTCTGAGATCTTTGAAAGAAAAACTGAGAATAAACCCAAGGATATAGCTACGATTGCATGAGCCGGTGGAATCTTGATTGGAAAAATTTTAAAAGAATGTTTCGCCTATGACGATTGTTTCATGTCCTTTAATATCCGGTATCTCGGCTGACCTTAACTTGGTGAGTTGCTTGATTTTGTAAGTTGATATTTGGTCAGCACCTACTTCCATAGGTCTCTTTAAAGTGATTTTTCCAGCCAGGCGCGTGTAGCCGCCGGCGATGGCGATTGCGTCCAATAGATTGATATTGAGATTTGGAGGTACTTCGTAGAAGCCGGGGCTTGCTACCTGTCCAAGAATTTTGTACTGAATTTTTGCCTTTTCCTCCACCGTCAACTTTATCCGAGGATTAACAAAATAGTCTTGTCCGTAGTGCTCAAGAATGGATGCCAGTGCATTTCCTACCGTCTTCCCAGCAACATTCATCACGCCAACCAATGGCAGGTTGATGTTTCCTTGCTTGTCCACAAGTGGGTTTGCCGTTTCTTCATACCCTGTGTTAAGAAGTGCAAAAGCCAACTTATCCCCGTTCTTGATCCGGTAAGAATTCGTTCCGGAGGAAGAAACGATTGCAGGCTGTTTGTTACTATTGTTTGAGGCAATGCGTTGCTCTACTATGTTTGGGATGCCACCACTCTGCGTAACTGCAGCCGGACCCTCTCCGTAGATGGTCTGTGCTGCCGCTGCTGTGCAAAAAACCAAGCATACAAGGATTTTATTGCGTAAACTACGATTGGATGGTTTTTGTGGTGCCATTTGAAAATCACTTTTTCACAAAACTGGTATTCTTTCAGTAATCAAATTTTTCAGAAACAAATCTAATACTGCTCTTATACATTCACCAACTTTCAGCACTAAAGTTGCCATTTTTGCCATGCTCATGTAGAAAATTTTATCAAATTTGTAAAGTGCATGTTATCAATAGGTAGTAGAAGAAGAAAAATAGCGCAGAATTACAGGTTTCTAGAGCCTGCACCATTGGAGATGCATAGGAAATGCAAAAGCAATGCTAAAAATTGCAATTGCACCTAGCAATTGCAGGCTCCATATCCTTTTTTTCGCATTTAAACAGATTTCTGGGCGGAAACGAAAATGGATATTGGATTTGTTTTGATCCCTTCCTTGTCCCTTGACTTGTAGATCCAATTTGGACCAGGACCAGAGCTTTTTGACTGGTGTTTAATACAATTGGAGGTCGTGGTAAAAAATCAAAACACGTAATTAAATTGAACTCCAAAAATAGTGCGAGTTGTTTGGGTTGAATCCTGCAAATTCTCTAATTCATAATTGAATGCATCCAACGAAACACTTGAATTTCGATTGATGAGATACTCCGCCGTCATTCCGTAACCAATGCTTTCTTGGTTCAGGCCCTTGGTAAGTAAACTATCGTCACTTGATCTGATTCCATGTTCCAATGAA
The DNA here is from genome assembly GCA_014239715.1 of Flavobacteriales bacterium. The sequence goes on along the minus strand of JAAZYJ010000338.1, from coordinate 1,517 downwards.
AATCTAACAATCAATCGAGTGAGTAAATTAAATTGGGTCACCAGAAACCACTCTTCTACGTCGATGAAAACACCATTATCAACAAAACTTGGGCGGATTCTTCGGCTGTGCTTCAATTCCATACCCAATTTTCGTGTCGGTGAATACCTTAAGACGAAATCATAGAGGTTACTTATCTTTGTGCCTCCCTCAGGGGGTTGCTGAACTAAGACGGAGGGAGCTACGTTTAAAAGTAATTTGCTAGTTAAAAAAATGCTCCCTGTAGGCCTGAATGCTTGCCCATACGTTCGACCTTCAGAAAATTGGGTCACGTAACCTTCCATGGTGATAATAAAACTTGTTTGTGGTAAAATCTGAGTTTGAAGTTCTAAGGTCAACGCATCTTCCTCGATCATCGTACTGCTAGAGTCGGATGTCCGAGATCTTTCATTATACTCATGAACAAAATCGGTTCGAAAAGTTGTTTTTGGCGACACATCCTTCAAGAATTTAAAACCTGTTGAATTATTGACTACCTGTGTCCTTCCTGGAAGTTCAATGATGGGTTGTTGTGACATCGAAAAATCGTTGAAGAAAGCTGCCGCAGATGCTCCAAATGGCCTTACATACTCCATTACAGCCTGGTGACTCACCTCATCTCCTGCGTCTTCGGTCCAAAAATGAGCGTATCCAGGTTTATATTCCAGATTCATCTGGCCAGTCATTCCTGTCGTCCTACCGACGAGCATTTGTAGAGTAACAAATCCATTTTGATAGAAAGTTTTTGTATCCTCCCCCGATGGGACCGAGGTTGAATTTGTATCAAAGATCATGGAAGTTCCGATTATAGGTTTATTTATTTCCAGATTTCCAGATGTGTACCATGGTGATCCCTCACGTTTCAAACCCTCTAAGTCTCGACTTAATCTGATAGATTGGTTTGAGTTTTTGTTCAAAAAGGTTTTATTTAGATTATATTCCTTTACATCAAAGGTTTCCATGGGAAGCAATTGATATTGGTAGGTTATGGGCCACATAGATCTTAGGCTTTGCTTTGACACATGGCGTTGATAAGGGCTTGAGGAGATGCTGGATCGTGAACCTACGGACAAGAGCATGTCCATTACATTCAATGTCGAATTCGGATCACGCCCACCAAGGCTTCCACCACCTCCGAGTTCATTTGCGATGTTTCCTTCCCAAAGTCCCTGGGATCTACTGGTTGAGCATGATAGCAAAACAAGCACCATTAGTAGCCAGCGGAGTGCAGGATTATGACATTTAAAAATTTTCTCCACGGTGGACCTACCTGATTAATCAATCGTTTTCAATTCATATTGAATGTCACTATCCATGATGGCTGATCGAGGTGTTTAAATGGTGTATAATATCAGCTTTGATGAGCTCCAGAAAATGGATGGTGTCTGCCAAACGTTTGGTAGAACATGCCCCTTGCACTTCGACCTTAGACATGCAGAACTTCATGGGAAGGAATTAGGGTCGTTAACTCCTCTGGTGTGGCAAGCGAAGACAACCCC